>JBKPTM010000124.1:0-12532 GCA_046765935.1 Actinomycetota bacterium
CTCGTCCCCGGAGAGCGGAGGCCGCGGCGGGCCGTCGCGATGCCAGACGAGGGCCTCGCTGAGCATCTCCCGCGCGAGATCGAGGTGCGCCTCGACCATCTCGGGGCTCGCAAGGGGGCCCTCACCCCGCGCGGCGAGCCGATCGGCGACGCTGAGCAACGTGACGTCCGCAGCCACGGGCTCGGTCGCAACCAGGTAGTCGTAGACGGCGCGCCTGGACAGTGGACGCTGGTGGATCAGGAAGCCCAGCCGCAGGTGGTGCAGGGCCAGTCCCTGGAGATAGGCGCTGAGCTTGCGGCTCACCCGCTGGCGCCCGCAGATCCCGGCGATGACCCGGGCGCCGATCTCGTCATGGCCGATGAAGGTCACGTATCCGGAGCCCTCCGAGCGGGTCTCCGGCTTGCCGACGTCGTGGAAGAGCGCACCGAATCGGAGCGCCTCCCTTCGGTTGAGCTCATCGGCAAGCGGCTCGGCAAGGAACCGCTCGATCTCCGGCGCGAGCTCGCCGCCGAAGCTCACCATGTCCTCCTCGAGGCCCAGCCACTCCTCCAGCACCGCGAGCGTGTGGCCGAGCACGTCGAGGTGATGATTCCGGTTCTGCACGACCCCGCGGAGCGCCTCGAGCTCGGGAAGAACCGCGCGGGTCACGTGGAGCTCATCCATCAGCTCGAGCCCACGGAGCGGCCGCGGGCCGGCAACGATCCCACGGAGCTCGGCGAACTGGCGCTCCCCCGCGGGCTCGGCCGCCCGCCCTGACGCGGCCCGCGCGAGCTCGGCGGTCCCGGGCTCAACCGCCAAGTCGTAGCGGGCCGCGAGCCGCGGCGCGCGGAGCAGCCGGATCGGATCGTCAAGGAAGGTGTCGGCGGAGGCGGCCCGGAGCAGCCGCGCTTCCGCGTCGGCGAGGCCCCCTGTCGGATCGATCAGCTCCCCGCCACCGAGCGGGCGCGCGACCGCGTTCACCGTGAAGTCGCGGGCGCGGAGGTCCTCCTCGATGCTCTCGGCACGGAGCGCGACCACGTCGACATGCCAGCCATCGGTCGGCGCGATGGCGCGCCAGGCGGCGAACTCCTCGGAGAGCTGGAAGGCCGAGCCTCCGGCCACCCTGGCGATCGCGCGGGCGGCGGCCTCCTCGTTGCCGCGCTCGACTGCGAGGTCCGCGCCCGCAACCGGCTCGCCGAGCAGGGCGTCGCGGATCGCGCCGCCGACGATCCAGGCCGGGCCCTGCTGCTCGAGCGCCGTGCGGGCCGCGGAGATCGAGGGCGCCAGATCCAGGGCGTCCGGCGCGGTGGTCACTCGCGGAACTCCCGTGGCACCCGCTGCGAGATTCCGCAGGTGACCTCGTAGTTGATCGTCTCGAGTCGCGCCGCCACCTCCTCGGCGAGGATGCGCGCGCCGCCCTGTTCGCCGATCAAGACCGCCGGCGCTCCCGGCTCGACATCGGTCTCCGGCCCGAGGTCGATCGTGATGTTGTCCATCGAGACCGTCCCGACCAGCGGGTAGGGCCTGCCACCGACCAGCACCTCCGCGTTGTTGGAGAGGCCGCGTCTGACTCCGTCGCCGTAGCCGATCGGCAGCACGCCGACCCAGGTGTCCTCGGGGGCGCGCCAGGTGCGGCCGTAGCCGGCGCTCGCTCCGCTGTCGAAGCGCTTGACGTCCGCGACGTAGGACTGCAGCTCGAGCGCCGGCTCGAGGCTGTGCTCGGTGGGATCGCGATGGAACGGATCGAGGCCATAGATCGCGATCCCGCAGCGCACCATGTCGAAGTGGGTGTCCGAGTCGCGGAGCGTTGCCGCGCTGTTGGCGGCATGGACGGTGCAGCCGGGCGCGAGCTCGCGGACCGCCTCGGCTACCGGCCGGAAGGCGGCGAGCTGCTCGCTGAGGAAGTCGTCGTCCGGCTCATCCGCGGTGGCGAAGTGGGTCCAGACTCCGACGAGCTCGATGTTCCCGTCGGCGGCGCAGGTGCGCGCCAGCTCCACCAGCGCGTCCGGATCGCGCTCGCCGAGCCTGCCCATGCCGCTGTCGAGCTTCACGTGCACCCTGGCGGGCCGACCGCGCTCCCCAGCTAGGCGGGAGCAGACCTCCCTGAAGCCCTCCCGCCACACAGCGATGTCGGCGCGCGCCGCAAGGGCCGTGCCGAGCTCCTCCTCGGTCAGGGCCCCCATGACCAAGAGAGGCGTGTCGGGGAAGTGGAGCCGGAGCTCGGCGGCCTCCTCGGCGGCGGCCACCGCCAACCGGGTCGCCCCGCCACGCTGTGCCGCCGCGGCGCAGGCGGCCGCTCCGTGCCCGTAGCCATTTGCCTTCACCACGGCGCAGAGCTCGGTGCCCTCCCCGGCCCGTTCCTTCAAGGTCCTGCAGTTCCGCTCGACCGCCCCGACGTCGACGACCGCCAGGGCGCGGCCCGTGGGCTCCGTCATGTCAGTACACCAACCCCGCCGGCATCGCGTCGACGACGTCCCCGGCGATCACGGAGTCGTGGCCGACTCGTTCACCAGCGACGCGGCCGGCGCGGGAGTGGGCCAGCGCGGCGGCGCAGGTGGCCGCGAACGGCTCGATTCCGCGCGCGATCAGCGCGGCGATCACGCCGGTCAGCACGTCCCCTGTTCCGGCGGTCGCGAGCTGCGGGCTCGAGACCGCGTTGATCGCGACCTGCTCCCCGTCGGTGACGATCGTGTCGTCCCCCTTGAGCAGGACGATCGCCCCGCTCCGGCGGGCCGCCTCCTGGGCGCTCTCCAGCCGCTTGTCCTTGATCTCCGACGAGTCCCGATCCAGGAGGCGGCCCATCTCGCCCTCGTGGGGGGTCAGCACCAGGGGCTCGTCCCGGCCTGCGAGCGCCTCGATGCGCCCGGCGTGGGCGTTCAGGCCGTCGGCGTCGAGGACGAGCGGGGCCCTGATGCGCTGGGTGAGCTCGCGCGCCAGGCGCTGCGTTCCCTGCTCCCGTCCCATCCCGGAGCCGAGGACGACGCAGGCGGCACGCTCGGTCGCGCCGAGGATCTGCTCGGAGGCCGCGGGCCGCAGACGGCCGTCGCGGCTCGCGCAGCCCAGAGACATCGCCTCGGTGAGCTTGATCTCGAAGATCGACTCGAGGTCGGCGGGCACGGCAACCGTGGCGTAGCCGGCGCCGCTGCGAATCGCGCCAAGCGCCGAGAGGCAGACGGCGCCGGTCAAGCCGCGCGAGCCGCCGACCACCACGACCTGGCCCGAGCTGAACTTCGTGGAACCGGCCGCGCGGTGAGGCGCGAGCTCGAGAACGCGAGTGCTGATCAGCCCGGCGTTCGCCTCTACCGGCGCGCCGTCGGGGATCCCGATCGGCGCCACCCGCAGATCGCCGGTGTGCTCCTTCCCCGGCGCGATCCAATGGCCGAGTTTCGGCGAGTGGAAGGTGACGGTGAGATCCGCCCCGACCGCCTTGCCCTCCACCTCGCCGGTGGAGGCGTTCACCCCGGACGCGATGTCGGTTGCCACCACTGGGGCATCGATCCCGTTCATGGCCTCGATCGCCGAGGCGGCCGGGTCGCGGGGAGCGCCGGCGAACCCGGTCCCGAAGACCGCGTCGACGACGACGCCCGCTCCCTCGAGGACTCCGGGTAGCTCGCCGACGCCGACGTGGCGCGCGCCGTCGAAGCGCTCCAGGTTCGCGCGCGCGTCCTCCGAGAGCTGCTCGCCGGGCGCCAGCAGCAGTGCCTCGGCATCGAAGCCCATCTCCCGCAGAGCCCGCGCAGCGACCAGGCCGTCGCCGCCGTTGTTTCCCTTGCCGCAGACGACCAGCGCCCGGCCCGAGCCCGAGACCTCCGCCGCGGCCTCGGCGACGGCGCGGCCGGCGGTCTCCATCAGCTCCAGGGAAGGCACCGCCTGGTCCTGGATCGCCCACGCGTCGGTGGCCCGCATCTGATCGGAATCGAGGCAGGGATCGTGCCACCGCTCCATAACGGCGCCAGCGTACTCGGCGGGCTTGTGCGCCCTGGGTGCTAGTTGGCGATGGCCACGGCCGCCGCGGACTCGCGCGAGTGCGTCATGGAGATCGCGATCTCGGTGTCCGCGGCCAGCTCGGCGGCCTGGCCGTGCAGCCGCAGCGTCGGAGGCTCCCCACTGACCACCTCGATCTCCTTCGGCGGTACACCCTGGCCGAGTGCCTTGATCACCGCCTCCTTCGCGGCGAAGCGGGCCGCAAGGTGGCGGCCAGGGCGTGCCCGCTCGCGCGAGTAGGCGAGCTCGGCGTCGGTGAAGAGCCGCGTCGCCAGGCGCGGACGCCGCTCGAGCGCGCGCTCGACGCGCTCGATCTCGATCAGGTCGATTCCGACCCCGACCGGCATCGCGCTACTTGAGGCCGAGAACGGCCTTCAGCTCCGCCTGGTCGTCCTTGGTCCCCGAGCCGGTCACGAGATAGCTGAAGGCATCCAGGTAGGGCTTCGCCTGGCGGTAGCCCGAGTCGGAGTTGGCCCCCTGGGCCTCCGCCAGCTGGAAGATCTTCGGCAGGTCGAGGAAGAAGTCCGTGCCGAGATCGGAGACCTGGCCCCTGGCCGACGAGAAGGGCTGCGAATCCGAGAGCTTCTGGGACGGGGCCAGGCTCTGCTGCACCGAGTTCGCCCCGTAGCCGATCACCAGCTTGTCCCCCTGCTGCGCGAACTCGATCGGCTGCGGCGCCTGGGTCGGATCGTTGATCTGGAACCCGGTTCCGCCGCCGCTCAGCTGGAGCGGCTTTACCGTGCCGCCGCTGCTTCCGAGCTGGACCAGGCTCTGCAGCTGGCTGAGCAGGCGACCGGTCAGGTCCGGATCCTTCGTCTCGACGATGAGCGCGCCGTTCAGGTTCGCCTCGGTAGTGCCGCGCACGTAGAGAACCGAGTTGCCGAGTGCGTTGGTGAGCTGGTCGATCGAGGAGCCCGTGGCCTGCTCGATCTGCGCGAGGCCCTCTTCGATGTTCGGGACCCCCGAGTCCTTGAGTTGCTCGATCGTCCGCTTGGCGGAGTCGCCGAGATCCCCTAGACCGAATGCGAGCCAGGAGTCGCCCGGGACGTCACCCAGCAGGGTGCTCTCCGGCGTCTCGACGCCGTTGTCGCCGCCGATGAACTCGAGGTCGAAGCTGTCGGCAGAGGCGGTCAGGGCACCGGACACCGGCTTGTCCAGTGACTCCCCGGCGCTCTTCTCGAGCAGCGCCTGGCTTTGCTGGTTGAACTGCTCGGGTCCGATCGCGTCGATCAGGGTCCGCGGGACGGCATAGAAGGTCCCGAGCCGGTCGCTCGGGAGCTGGTCGAGTGAGTCCTTGAAGTCGCTGTTGTCACCCAGCGAATCGCCCTTCTCGGCGTCGACCGCCGCCTTGAAGCCGTCCAGGGGCCCCTCGACGAGGAAGTTGCCGACCGTGCCGAAGACGCTCCCCGCCTGGCTGGGGTCGGCTTGGTAGGACGAGCCGTTGTACGTCTGTGGCGCCGGGTTCGTAGGCGTGGCCCCGGTTCCCTTGCGCACGCCGGCGAGCGCCGCCGTCGGGTTGGTCGTCTCGACGACCACGGTCCCGTCTTCGCCGGAGAGATGGGTGAAGAAGACGCCCGCTTTCTCCCCCAGCCAGGGCTTCACGTCCTGGTCGAAGTTGATCGGATGGCCATCGGCCTTCGATTGCTTCTCGATCAACGAGGCGATCTTGGCGCCGGGATCCTGCGTGTTGAGCACCTTGCTGAGGGCGGCGTTCGCGTCCGTCTGGGCCTGACCCGTCGGCTTGACGGTGGCGTCGAGGTAGATCGGAGTATTCGCGGGCACCGCCTCGGCGGGACCGACGTCGGCGCTGCTGCTGCCGCCACCGCCTCCTCCGCAACCGGTGGCGATGGCGGCCGCAATCGCGGCGCAGGCGGCAAGGGCTGCAGTGGTCCGGCGGACTCTCATTGGGCGCGGCATCGTAGCGTCGCTACTCGACGGTGACCGTCTTCGCCAGGTTGCGGGGCTGGTCGACGTTGAGACCCTTGTTGCGGGCCACGTAGTAGGCGAGCAGCTGCAGCGGCACGATCGCGATGATCGGCTGCAGGATCCAGTCGGTGCGCGGGACGAACAGTGCCTGGTCGGCGGCCTCGCCGATCTCGCTCGATCCCTCGGTCGCGATCGCGATCACCTCCGCGCCTCGCGCCCTCACCTCCTCCATGTTGGAGAGGATCTTCTCGACGACCGGGCTGTCGGTCGCCACGGCGATCACCGGCGTCGACTCGTCGAGGAGGGCGATCGGCCCGTGCTTCATCTCGCCGGCGGCGTACGCATCCGCCGGGATGTAGGCGATCTCCTTGAGCTTGAGCGCGCCCTCGAGGCAGACGGCGAGGCCGATGTGCCGGCCGATGTACATGAAGAAGCGCTGGTTCTGCTCGGCGCTGGCGATCACCTTCACGGGCTCGTCGAGCGCGACGATGGCCTCCTGGAGCTTCGAGGGGAGCGCCTTGAGCTCGGCGACGAGCTCGGCGATCCGCTCCTTGGGCAGCGTGTCCCTGAGCTCGGCCAGCCGGAGGCCGAGGAGGTACATCGCGGCGACCTGACTGACAAAGGTCTTTGTGGCCGCCACGCTCACCTCGATCCCGGAGCGGGTGAAGAGGACCGCGTCCGAATCCCTCGTGGCCTGGCTGCCCATCACGTTGCAGATCGCAAGCACCTTGGAGCCGCTCTCGCGCGCCAGCCGCATCGCGGCGAGCGTGTCCGCGGTCTCGCCCGACTGGGTGATGCCGATCACCAGGTCGTTCGGCCGCTGGACGGGCTCCCGGTACCGGTACTCCGAGGCGATGTCCATCTCCACGGGGACCCGGGCCCACTGCTCGATCGCGTACCGGCCGATCAGGCCCGAGTGGTAGGAGGTCCCGCAGGCGACGATCACGATCCGCTCGATGTTGCGCAGGAAGTCGTCGTCCAGATCGACATCCGAGAGGTCGACCCCATCGAGGCTCGGCAGCCGGTCGGTGATCGTCTCTGCGACCGAGTCCGGCTGCTCGTGGATCTCCTTCAGCATGAAGGTCTCGTAACCGCCCTTCTCGGCCGCGTCCTCGTCCCAGGTGACCTCCTCGGGCTCGCGCTCCTGGACGTTCCCCTCGGAGTCCGTGATCGTCACGTCGCCCTTGTGGACCGTGACGATCTCGTCGTTCTTGATGCCGAGGGCGGTGCGGGTCTCTGCCAGGAAGGCCGGAATGGCGGAGGCGATGAAGGTCTCGTTCTCACCCACGCCGATGATCAGCGGGCACTCCTTGCGGGCCGCCACCAGGGTGTCGGGGCGATCACGATGCATCGCAACGAAGGCGTAGTGGCCGCGGAGCTCGCCGAATGCCTCGCGCACGGCCTCGGTCAGGTCCCCGTCGTAGTGTCGCTCGATCAGGTGGCTGACGATCTCGGCGTCGGTCTCCGAGGTGAACTCGTGGCCCTCCGCCTTCAGATCGCGCCGGAGCTCGGCGTGGTTCTCGATGATGCCGTTGAGGACGATGTGGACGTTGTCGTGGCAGTCGCCGTGCGGGTGCGCGTTCTCCTCGGTGACCCGGCCGTGGGTGGCCCAGCGGGTGTGGCCGAGGCCGATCGTCGCCGGAGGCGCCGCGACCGCCACGCCGCCGTCGCCGTTCGAAGAGTGCTTCTCGACCGCCTCGCGCAGGTTGGCGAGGTTGCCGACCGCGCGCACGCTGTCGATCTCGCCGTCCGAGATCACTGAGACGCCGGCGGAGTCATAGCCTCGGTACTCGAGCTTCTCCAGCCCTGCGATCAGTAGGTCTCGGCACGGTCGGTCTCCCACATATCCGACGATGCCGCACATAAGAGGCGATACAGGGTAGTGCCAGATGCCCTGGCGCCCAAATGGCTGCCAGCAATCTGTCAGGGGACCAGGCCGGCACTGCATGGAGGTGCAGCTAGACTGGCCCAACGGGTCGAGCGTGTGCTCGACTGAAGTTGTGCCCCGCGTCTCCGAAGTCGTGCCGTTCTGGCGCCTCCGTGTTTCGCAGTGCACCCTCACGGAGGTACGAAGGAATGGCTACAGGAACTGTGAAGTGGTTCAACGACGACAAGGGCTACGGGTTCATCACGCCGGATGAGACAGGCGACGATCTGTTCGTGCACCACAGCGCGATTCAGGGCGACGGGTTCAAGTCGCTACAGGAGGGCGCGAAGGTGAGCTACGACGCCGAACAGGGCACCAAAGGCCCGGCGGCCGCAAACGTCCAGGCGCTCTAGGGATGGCTTCAAGCAACAAGCGGAAGACCACGATGGCGAAGCTCAACCGTGAGCGCAGGCGTCTCGAGAAACGTCAGGAGAAGCAGGCCAAGAAGCTCGCGAGAAAGCAGGCGGCCGCAGAACAGGCGAGCTCGGCGAGCGACACGCCAGCCGGCGACGACGACCCTGTGAGCTAGAGGCAGCCGCTAGGTCAGCTCGCGCTTCGCCAGATCGACTAGGCGGCCGGTGACCGCGTCGCACTCCTCGGCGTCGGGCGCCTCGACCATCACGCGCAGCAGCGGCTCGGTCCCGGACGCCCGGACCAGGACGCGACCCCGCCCCTCGAGCTTGCGGTTCTCCTCCTCGACCGCGCTCCACAGCTCGGTCGCTCCCTCGATCGCTCCCCGGTCCGCAACGCGGACGTTCTCGAGCTTCTGAGGCAGGCGCTTGAACGGCTCGACGTCCTCGAGCCGACGCTCGCCGAGGGCCCGCAGCACGAGCAGGGATGCCGCGATGCCGTCCCCGGTGGGAGTGAAGTCCGTCCAGACGATGTGGCCTGACTGCTCCCCGCCGAGCCGCCAGTCGCGCTGGCGAAGGGCCTCGATCACGTAGCGGTCGCCGACCTTCGTCTGCTCGACCTCGATGCCCGCCTCCTCCATGGTGGTCATGAACCCGTAGTTCGTCATCACGGTCACGGCGACGCCGCCCTCCAACTCTCCGCGCTTCTGGAGGTCCTTCGCGATCAGCGCGATCAGATCGTCGCCGTCGTGCAGCTCCCCGGCCCCGTCTACAGCCAGCATCCGGTCCCCGTCGCCGTCGTAGGCGAAGCCGATCTGGGCGCCTGATGACTTCACGAGCTCGATCAGTCCCTCGGGATGTGTCGAGCCGCAGTCGGCGTTGATGTTCCGGCCGTCGGGCTCAGCGCCCGTCAGCTCCAGCTCTGCGCCGAGGGCCCGGAAGATCACGGGCGCGGCCCGGTGCGTGGCCCCGTTTGCGCAGTCGAGGGCGATCCGCATCCCGCCGAGGTCGAGGGGAAACGCCGTGCGCAGCTCCCGGATGTAGTCGTCGAACGCGCCCTCCAGCTGGCGCACTCCGCCCACGCTCGCCCCGGTCTCCTCCTCCAGACGGCCCTCGATCGAGGCCTCGGCCTCATCGTCGAGCTTGATCCCGCGCGAGTCGAAGAACTTGATCCCGTTGTCGGCGTAGGGGTTGTGTGAGGCCGAGACCACCCCCGCGAGGTCGAAGGTCAACCGTCGGGCGAGGACCGAGGCCGCCGGGGTCGGCAGCACGCCGCCCAGCATCGCGTCCCCGCCGCCAGCCGCGACTCCAGCGGCGAGCGCCTCCTCCAGCATCGGCCCGGACTCCCGCGTGTCGCGGACGATCAGGACCTGGGGCCGGTCGGACTCCGCCTGCAGCGCCGCGGCGCGGCCCAGCCGCACCGCCAGATCCGGCGTGAGCAATTCCCCGACGGGCCCACGGACGCCGTCGGTCCCGAACAGTTTTCTCTCCGCCACCTCTGCGGCGGACGCTAACGCTTGGAGAACTGCGGGCGCTTGCGGGCCTTCTTGAGGCCGGCCTTGCGGCGCTCCTTGACGCGAGCGTCGCGGGTGAGCATGCCGCGCCGCTTGAGCTCGGGGCGAAGGGCCGGGTCGACCTCGGTGAGCGCCCTGGCGATGCCGTGGCGGACCGCCGCGGCCTGCCCGGAGATGCCGCCACCGTGCACCCGGACGCGAACGTCCACGTTGCCCTCGTAGCCAGTCTGGGTGAGCGGCTGCTTGGCCACCGACTGCAGGTAGGAGCGCGGGAAGTACTCCTCGAGCGCGCGCTTGTTCACCTGGATGTTGCCGCTGCCCTGCCGCAGGATCACGCGGGCGACGGAGGACTTCCGCTTGCCGGTGGCCGCGTAGCTCGCATCACCCTCGAGCTTTGCGGGCTGGGCCGCGACGGGCGCGTCCTCCTCGACGTCGCCGATCAGCTCGCGCTCTCGGCGCAGGCGCTCCTCCTCCTCGGCCTCGCGGCGGGCGCGCTCCTCGGCGTCGAGCTCGCGCTCGGGCTCGATCGCGATCGGGTCGAGCTCGGCTCCGGGGACCACGTCCTCCTTCTTGCCACCGTCCTGCTGCGCGGGAGCGGCGGGGGCGGGTTCCTCTGCGCGGGGCTCATCGCCGCCGGCCTCCTCGGCCGGTGTGTCGTCCTCGGTGGCGGCGTCCTCGGAGAGAGCCTCCTCCGGCGGGGCGCCCTCGCCCTCGCCGCGCTCGGGGCTTCCGCCCTCGGACGGAGTGGCCTCCTCGGGAGCCTGCTGCTCCTCGGCCTGCTGCTCCTCGGGAGTGCCCTCGGGCTGCTCGTCCGGGGTCTGCTCTTCGTTGCGCTGCTCTTCGTCCTGCATCTAAGTCTCGATCTCCAGCTGTTCGGGCTTCTGGGCCTGGTGGGGATGCTCGGGGCCGGCGTAGACCTTCAGCTTGCGAAGCTGCTGGCGGGCCAGGCGGTTGCGGGGCAGCATCCCCTTGACCGCCTTCCGCATGACCTCCTCAGGCCGCTTCTCGAGCAGGTCGCCGAGCGTCCGTGAGCGGATCCCGCCCGGGTAGCCGCTGTGGCGCCAGTAGAGCTTCTTCTCGCGCTTGTCTCCGGTCACCGCGACCTTCTCGGCGTTGACGACGATGACGAAGTCGCCGACGTCGACGTGCGGGGTGTAGGTCGGCTTGCGCTTGCCGCGGAGCACGTCCGCGATCTGGGTCGCGAGGCGGCCGAGCGTCTTTCCGTCGGCATCGACGACGTACCAGACCCGCTCACGGTCCTGGGGAGTCGCCTGATAGGTCCTCATCGCAGTCGCAGTAGCCATAAAAAGAGCCGCGCACCTCCGCGGCCGCCGGATGATAGCCACCTTCCCCAGGCTGGGCGAGCGGCTTCTGCCGAGCGGATCGCGAGAGTAGGATCGCCGCCGTGGAGGCTGGGCGCCCAGCAGCTTCGGTTTCGTATCAGCACGTGACGAAGCGCTATCCGGGTCAGGACGAGCCCGCGATCCACGACCTCTCGCTCGAGGTCGAGGCCGGAGAGATCTGCGTCCTGGTCGGGCCCTCGGGCAGCGGCAAGACCACCGCGCTGCGGATGGTCAACCGGACCGTCGAGATCACGGACGGCGACATCCTGATCGGCGGGACCTCCGTCCGCGACCGCGACCCGGCCGAGCTGCGCCGCGAGATGGGCTACGTGATCCAGCAGATCGGGCTCTTCCCCCACCGGACGATCGGGGAGAACATCGAGACCGTCCCGCGGCTGCTCGGCTGGGACCGCGCTCGCGCGCGGGCACGTGCGGACGAGCTGCTCGGGCTGATCGGGCTCGGCTCGGGTCTGCGCGACCGATACCCGAGCCAGCTCTCCGGCGGTCAGCAACAGCGAGTCGGGGTCGCGCGAGCGCTGGCCGCAGATCCCCCGGTGATGCTGATGGACGAGCCGTTCGGAGCGATCGACCCGATCAACCGGGAGCGGCTGCAGAACGAGTTCCTCAGGCTGCAGTCGGAGATCCGGAAGACGGTCATGTTCGTCACCCACGACATCGACGAGGCGATCAAGATGGGCGACCGGATCGCGATCCTCGAGGAGGGTGGGCGGCTCGCCCAGTACGCCACGCCGGCCGAGCTGCTGATGGCGCCGGCGAACGGCTTCGTCGAGGACTTCGTCGGCGCGGATCGGGCGCTGAAGCGACTGGCACTGATGAGGGTGCGGGACATCAACCTCTGGGAGGCGCCGCTGGCCTTCGTCGGTCAGTCCATGGCGGAGGTCAAGGCCAAGCTCGACGGTGCGGAGGTCCCCCACGCTCTGCTGGTGGACTCCGACCGGCGTCCGGTCGGCTGGCTCTCCGAGTCGGACCTGCGCGCCGACACCGTCCCGGCGACCCCCGACACGGGTCCTGAACCGATCCTCGATCTGGACGACGTGATGAGGGACGCGCTCGCGGACCTGCTGCAGACCGAGACGCAGTACGCGCCGGTGACTGACGCTCAGGGACGCATCGCGGGCGTTCTCTCGGTCGAGATCATCTCGGAGTTCCTCGTCTCGCCCGAGGCGAAGGTGGAGGAGCACGCCGCGGTCGAGCGACCGGTCGAGCGGCCGCTGGGCGAATGACCGCGCTGATCGCCCAGTTCGCGCCCGTCATCGGGGAGGTGACGATCCACAACCGGACCGGTCCCAACGCTCCCTGCCAAGCCAAGAACGGCGCGTTCTGCCTCGACTGGGCGATCGACAACTTCGATCGCTACACGACCCCGCTGCTCAACCATCTGTTCCTGGTGCTGCTCACCGTCGCGATCGGCTTCGCGGTCGCCTTCGCGATGGCGCTGCTCTCTCACGGTCGCGGCTGGCTGGTTCCGACCTTCACCGGCACGACCGG
>JBKPTM010000125.1:0-4535 GCA_046765935.1 Actinomycetota bacterium
GAACGGGGCCGAGGCGCCCGGCACCCCCGGTCGAGACGAGGGCTACCTCTACTGGCTCGGCTGGCTGGCACACGTCGGCAACAGCACCTTCTCCTCGCAGGACGCGCACGGCGTCTACCGCCACGTCTACGTGGTCGCGACGTGCAACACGGTGAAGTCGATCCTCGCGACGAGCCCGCTGGCGCCGGCAGTCACCGGATTCGGACAGCTGCTGGGGACGGTGTGCCCGCCATGACCCGGACCGACGGAGAGGTGATCTAGGTGCATAAGCAGGCACCCTCAGTAGGTCGCATCCTCGTGGCAGTCGGCTTCACGCTGTCCTGCTTCGGGCTGCTGCTCTTCCTCTGGGTCACCTTCGGCGGACCCGTGCCGTTCAAGCCGGAGAGCTACCGGTTCACGGCGGACTTCCCCGAGGCGATCACCCTTCAGAAGGAAGCCGACGTACGGATCGGCGGCGTCTCGGTCGGGAAGGTGAAGAACATCGGACTGGCGCCCGACAGCGAGTGCCAGAAGGACCCGACCACCTGCAACACGACGCGGGCGACGATCGAGATCGAGCCGCAGTACGCCCCGATCTCCTCCGACGCCAGGGCGATCCTGCGCCAGAAGACGCTGCTCGGCGAGACCTACGTCGAGCTCACCACCGGAACTCAGACCCCGGCGCAGAGCGGCGGCGATTCCACCAGCGTCATCGAGAACGCCAACGCCAACCAGGCACAGGCGAGCACGATCGACGTCGGGCAGATCTCGGGCAGCGACGCCACGCAGCCCATCCCCGAGGGTGGGCATCTCGCGCAGACCCAGGTTCAGGACCAGACCCAGATCGACGAGATCTTCCAGGGCTTCGACCAGCCCACGCGCGAGGCATTCCAGTCCTGGATGCAGAACGCGGGCATCGCGGTCAACGGCCGCGGCCTCGACCTGAACGACGCCTTCGGCAACCTCGGCCCGTTCGCATCCGACGCGAGCGACGTGCTCGGCACCCTGCGCCGCCAGGAGCAGTCGCTGCGGACCCTGGTCCACGACACGGGCGATGTCTTTGCGGCGCTGACCGACCACGATCAGGCGCTGGCGGGCGCGATCGTGGGGGCGAACCGCACCTTCGGGGCGCTCGCCTCGCAGAGCAGGGCGCTCTCCGACACTTTCAAGATCTTCCCGACGTTCGAGAACGAGGGCCGCCTCACGCTCGATCGCTTAAAGGGCTTCGCCGAGGACGCGCGCCCGGTCTTCCACGACCTGAAGCCGGTCGCCCGGGACCTGAGCCCGACCCTGCGCGACGTCCGCAACCTCGCCCCCAAGGCGCGCACGCTCTTCCGGAGACTCGATCCGCTGATCAAGGCGTCGGCCACCGGCCTCCCGTCGCTGCAGAGCTTCGTCCGCGAGCTGCGCCCCGTGATGGACGGCCTCGATCCCTTCCTCGCCAACTTCAACCCGCTGCTGCGCTGGCTCGACTACCAGGCGCCGGTGGTCAGCGACTTCCTCTCGAACCCGTCGTCCTCGACCGCGGACTTCCTGCCCTTCCAGAGCAACCAGGGCGCGCCGCTCCACCTCTCGCGGCAGATGACGATCTTCACCGCGGAGACCCTCTCGATCTACCAGAACAGGCTGGCGACGAATCGCGGCAACGGCTACCTGCAGCCGTTCGCGATCGGCAGCTTCTACCCCACCACCCAGGCCGAGATCTTCCCGAGCCACGACTGCGACAACACCTTCGGCGGCCAGCCCGTGACCCACGATCCGCCGTCGAGCCCACCGCAGGAAGAGAGCGGCCAATTCCCCTTCTCGTCGCTCGAGAACCCGACCGTCCCGCAGATGGTCGGCTCCAACTTCCCTGGCAACCCGGTCAACCCGCCCGGTCCCTCGGCCTACGCCGGCTGCACGGTCGCGCCGAACTTCCCCTCGATCTTCGGCGGCGGAGTGATCCCCGAGGTCCACGCCGATCCCTGAGGCGGCGATCCGGCGTCAATAGGATTGATCTCCCCGACGGGGAGGTGAGTTGTTGGGCTACTTCAAGGACGCCCAGGAGGTCTACGACACGATCGGCAAGCTCTTCGCGGAGCTGGCCGTGGACGAGGAGCTTGCGCCGCAGTTCCGCCAGGCGAACACCATCGTCCAGTACCAGCATCGCGACCCCGAATCGACGATCACCGTACGTCTGCGCCCTGACGAGCCGACCGACGTGGACTTCGGCGAGACGGAGCTGGAGCCGGAGGTTGTGATGAGCATGGAGGCCGACACCGCGCACCGCTTCTGGCTCGGCCGGGTGAACGTGACCACCGCGCTCGCCCGCGGCCAGATCAAGGCGAGCGGCCCGGTTGCGAAGATCCTCAAGCTCGTGCCGCTCACCAAGCCCGCCTTTCCGCGCTACAAGGCCCTGCTCGAGGCCCAGGGTCGCGACGACCTGGTCCGGATCGATTGAGCGCGAAGGCGGAGGCCCAGGAGTGGGCCGGGATCGTCCAGGGGCTGGCCTCGGAGCGCGGGTTGCGCTACGAGCCGATCGGGGGCATCAACCCTGTGGGCGGGCCGGTCGCCCTCTGCCCGGGGGGCACCAATCGACTCACCGGCGAGCTCAGCGACGGCTTCTTCGGCTCCTCCTGCGACGCCGACGAGCACGAGGAGGGGGGCTTTCTGAGCAAGGCTGTGGTGCCGGGCGCGGTGCTGGTCAAGGCGCACATGCCCGACCTGGCGACCGTCGTCCCGGTCTTCGACGTCGAGTCTGTCGAGCACACCGCAAATGACACCGTCGATCGGTTCTCGCGCCGCCGGGTCGAGTTCGAGAGCGTCGACTTCAACAAGCGCTTCATCGCGACCGTCCCGAAGGATCACGACCCGATCGCGCTCCGCGAGCTCTTCAGCCCCGCATTCATCGACTGGATCACGCGGGTTCCGGCCGAGGTCGACTTCGGCATCACCGAGGAGCAGCTCTTCTTCCACTGGCACCTGCGCGAGCGCTCCAAGGAGGAGCTCAAGGAGGCGCTGCACTCGGCCGGGGGCATCTTCGACCGCCTCCACCGCGAGATGGAGGAGAACAACCTGGACATCTACAAGCCAGGCCCCTGGAATGCGGGCCTCGAGCCGTTCCCGCCGAAGATCGGTTCCTAGCTCCCCCGCTCGCGCATGCGCTGGCGGTAGGTCCGGTGGAACCGCGGCCCCTTCTTGATGAAGTCGCGGAACCGGCTGAAGCGCCCGGGAGGGAGCTCGAAGCCGCCCACGATCTTGCGGGGGATGAGCCGCAGTCCCTCTGCCGAGCGGACGAGGTTGCCGCGCACCTGCATGTTCTGCTGCCAGGTGAAGTCGGGCGAGTGGTGGTGGACGGTGAGACAGACCCGGCCCTCGATGATCGGCAGGCCGGCCGGGTCCTGCTCGATGCGAATCTCGCGACGCGAGGGGTCGGCCTCGAACGGGACGCGGACGGAGATCGGAAAACCATCCGGGGCGAGCCAGCTGAGCACCCCGGTCTCGTGCTCGGCCAAGAACGCCATCCGATCGTCCCAGACAGGGGTGTCGCCGGCGGGCTCGCCGTGGTCCTCCTGAGGCTCCTCGCTGTGGCCTGACCTCACCTCCTCGAGGTGGGTGCCGTGGATCTCCGGCTCCCGGGTCAGGTCCGCCTCGGGCCAGACGAAGACCCGCTCGGGGCGCACTTTGATGTACATGCGCGCGTAGTAGAAGTTGAACAGCGGGCGGATCGGCTTCGGCGGGCTCATCTTCTTGGTGGCGGGAAGCTTCTCGCCGGACTCGCGGATGTAGCGCTCCGCGTTGGCCTTCAGGTCCTCGTCGTCGACCGTCGCGGTGCCCTGCACGAGCACGCTGATCGGGCGCTCGAGGCCCGAGCCCGTCGGGTCCGAGAAGAGCATCGAGACACTCGGATGGGCCCGGGCGTCGTCCGCCTTCTTCGGGTACCCCAACCCCGTCGTGACGTCGATCGTCGGCCCGCCCTGCTCGTAGTAGGGGGTGACCGGCCAGGTGATCGGCTGCTTCGCCGAGTCGACGGTCGTCAACTCGCAGGTGATGAATCGCTCGAAGGCCTCGCGGACCTCCGGTGGAAGCGTGCTCGTCATTACGAGAATTCTTACCTGAGGCGGCACCGGACGGGAAGCGGAGGAGCCCCCGTTTGGTTCAGGGCCCGAGCGGAACCTGACTCGGGTCGCAATCCACCGTGCCGCCCTGGGTGAGCTGCTCCTCGGAGAGGCCGCGCTCGTTGGCGCCCGGGCAGCGGCGGAGGTTCTTCAACCCCAGGGAGGTGAGGAGCTGGCCGGGGTTGAGCGCCTGACAGACCCCGCTGAGCACGTTGAGCGCGTCGGGGCACGGCACGCTAGGTGGCCCGGCGCTGAACATGTTGAGCCCCACCGCGATCCGCCCGATGCCCCCGAACGCGTCGGCCTTTCCCGAGTTCGCGAAGTCATCGAACCACCCGGTGAGCTCGGGGGAGTAGGCCCGCAGCGTCGAGACCTGGTCGAGGGAGTCCTTGAGCGAGTCGGCCGAGGCGGGCAGGGCGCCGGGGCGCGAGGCGCCGTTTCGCTCGACCGGCCCGACCC
>JBKPTM010000126.1:0-4939 GCA_046765935.1 Actinomycetota bacterium
GCTCTTCTACGGGACCTGGGACCCGGGCCAGGACCCCCGGCACGTGGGGACCATCGAGCCACTCTGGAACCTCTTTGACCTGACCCCTGAAGGGAGACCCAATTGGGACGAGCAACTGAACTACGAGTAACCGCTGTCTTCCTGCTGGCGGCCGCGGCCATCGCCTGGGTGGTGACCGTGGACCGGATGCAGGGAATGGACGCGGGGCCCGGGACGGCGCTCGGCTCCTTCGGCTGGTTCGCGGGTATCTGGGCCGTGATGATGGCGGCGATGATGCTGCCGTCGCTCGTGCCGATGGCCGGCGCCTACGCCGGTCAGGCGCGAGCGGGCTCACCGGATGTGACGCCCCAGTCGCTTCTGCGGACGACCCTGTTCACGGCCGGTTATCTGGCGGCCTGGGTGTTCGCCGGCCTCGTGGCCTGGGTCGTCGTCGAGGGCGTCCGCGACCTCGACCTCTCCTTCCTCGGCTGGGAGGACGGCGGTCGCTACGTGGCCGGCGGCGTGATCGCCTTCGCCGCCCTCTACGAGCTGACGCCCATGAAGAGCACCTGCCTGCGCCACTGCAGAGATCGCGAGCTGCTGGTGGCCGACTGGCGCGATGGGACCTCCGGGGCGCTGCGGATGGGCCTCGATCAGGGTGCCTACTGCATCGGCTCCTCCTGGGCGCTGATGGCGGCCCTCTTCGCGCTGGGCGTCATGAGCATCACCTGGATGGTGCTGATCGCCGCCCTGATCGCGCTCGAGAAGCTGGTGCCGTGGCGTGAGCGCGCAGAAGGGGTGACCGTGGTGGTCCTGCTGGCGCTGGCGGTGGGAGTCGCGTTCTTCCCCGACCAGGTGCCGGGACTGACGGTGCCGGATTCGTCGTCGGCGATGCACGCGATGGACTCGATGTCCATGCACTGAGCGCATCGCCCTTGACTTAGAGCGCACTCTAAGTCGTATCTTCGGTCGGGTGGAAGGCACCCTCACGATCTCGGAGGCGGCGCGTGAGTCGGGCCTGAGCGCGTACACCCTCCGCTACTGGGAGCGAGCCGGATTGCTCGAGCCCGTGAGCCGCAACGGCAGCGGCCACCGGCGCTACGCCGAGGAGGATCTCGAGCGCATCAGGTTCCTCACCAAGCTGCGCGCCACCGGCATGCCGATCCGCCAGGTCCGCAGGTATGCGGAGCTGCTCAATGGGGGAGACGAGACGAATGAGGAGCGGCTGGCCCTGCTCGAAGCGCACCGCGAGGCCGTCCAGGCCCGCCTCGAGGAGACGGCCGGCCACCTCGACCTCATCGATTGGAAGATCGACCTCTACCGCGAAAGGCTTGGCAAGAAATGAATCAGCGCAATCTCGGAGACCTTCGGGTCTCGGAACTCGGCCTCGGCTGCATGGGGATGTCCGCCTTCTATGGGGACACCGATGTGGAGGAATCCGAGGCGACGATCAAGCGAGCGCTGGAGCTCGGAATCGACTTCCTCGACACGGCCCAGATCTACGGCCCACTGACCAACGAGGAGCTGGTCGGCCGTGCGATCAAGGGCAAGCGCGACCAGTACGTGATCGCCACCAAGTTCCAGCGCGACCTCGACAACACCGTGGCCGGCGACATGTCGACCCTCGGCGGCATCGACGGCTCGGCGGAGAACGTCCGCAAGACCATCGACGGCTCGCTCCAGCGCCTCGGCATCGATCAGATCGACCTCTACTACCAGCACCGCGTCGACCCGAACGTCGAGATCGAGGAGACGGTCGGGGCGATGGCCGAGCTGGTGGAGGCGGGCAAGGTGAGGTACCTGGGACTCAGCGAGGCGGCGCCGGAGACGATCCGGCGGGCGCACGCGGTCCATCCGATCACCGCGCTGCAGACCGAGTACTCGGTCTTCGCGCGCCAGCCTGAGGCCGAGATCCTGCCGACCTGCCGCGAGCTCGGCATCGGCTTCGTCGCCTACTCGCCGCTCGGGCGCGGCTTCCTCTCGGGCCGCTTCAACTCCCCGGAGGAGCTCGCCGAGAACGACTTCCGTCGGACGCAGCCCCGCTTCCAGGGCGAGAACCTCGAGGCGAACATGCGGATCGTCGCGAAGCTGCGGGAGATCGCCGACGAGAAGGGCATCACGCCGGCGCAGCTCGCCCTCGCCTGGGTGCTCGCCCAGGGCGACGACATCGTCCCGATCCCGGGCACCAAGCGCCGCAAGTACCTCGAGGAGAACGCCGCCGCGGCCGATATCGAGCTGAGCGACGAGGAGCTGGCGCGGATCGACGCCGAGCTGCCCGAGGTCTCGGGCGAGCGCTACGAGGAGGTCGGCATGGCTCAGGTGAACATCTGATGGCGGGCGCCGCCACGACCGAGCGAATCACGACGCCGTTCGACGACGAGTCGACTGCCGCCGAGGTGGTCGAGGGCGTCGACCTGACCGGCAAGCAAGCGATCGTCACGGGAGGCGCCTCCGGGATCGGCGTCGAGACGGCCCGCGCTCTGGCGGGAGCGGGCGCGGCGGTCACGCTCGCCGTCCGCAACACCGCGCAGGGCGACCAGGTCGCGGCCGACATCCGCTCCACCACCGGCAACGACGCGGTGGAGGTCGCGGGCCTCGAGCTGACCGACTCCGCGAGCGTGCGCGACTTCGTCTCAGGCTGGGACGACCCGCTCGACATCCTGATCAACAACGCCGGCGTGATGGCGATTCAGGAGCGCACGCTCACGGACCGGGGCCAGGAGATGCAGTTCGCGACCAACCACCTCGGCCACTTCCAGCTCGCCCTCGGCCTGCACGACGCCCTGGCGGAAGCCGGGAGCGCTCGGATCGTCTCGGTGAGCTCCTCCGGGCACCTGCGCTCGCCGGTGATCTTCGACGACCTCAACTTCTCGTTCCTGGAGTACTCGCCCTTCGTGGCCTACGGACAGTCGAAGACGGCCAACGTCCTCTTCGCCGTCGAGGCCGACCGGCGCTGGGCGGACGACGGGATCACGGCCAACGCCCTGATGCCGGGCGGGATCGCGACCCCGCTGCAGCGGCACGTCCTCGAGGCCGACCCCAACTACATGAAGAACGCCACAGAGCGATTCCGGCGCGCGGGGAGGGAGCTCAAGACTCCTGAGCAGGGCGCGGCAACCTCGGTCCTGCTCGCCACGAATCCCGAGCTCGAGGGCATCGGCGGCCGCTACTTCGAGGACTGCAACGAGGCTCCGGTCGTGGATCGGCGGCCCGAGTCCGGCATGGGCGGCGTCGCCCGCTACGCGCTCGATCCCGGCAACGCTGAGCGCCTCTGGGACGTTTCGCTGGACCTGATCGCATAGTCGCCGCTCAGCGGCCGGCAGCCGACGAACCGCCCGGGACGGACCCAGGCGGTTCTGCGGCTGCAGAACGGGTCAGGGCTTGGCGTACTCAGCGAGGCTCTCGAATTCGACCCCGCTGAAGGTCTCGTCGCCCTCAACCCAGGCATCGTGTCCCGGGGGAATCTCGTACACGTCCCCGGCGTTGATGTCGACAGTCGTGCCGTCGTCCATCTGAACGCGGAGATGGCCTGAGATCGCGTATCCGACGTGGGGGACCTGGCAGCTGTCGGTGCCCACTATCGGCTTGACTGATTCGGACCACCGCCAGCCGGGTTCGAAAGTGCTGCGGCCGACGTTATTGCCGGCGAGCTCGACGAGGTCCAGGCGCCCGTTATCGAAGTTGCGGGTCTCCTCTGGCGGATTGAAATTCTTCGATTGGCTTGGCATTGCGTCTCCTCTTTCGCGATTCTGGATCCCCCCTGGCGGTTCAAGCCTTGGGTGCGACGCCGCGCTCAGCCATCTGAGACGAGCGTAACCGGGCTTACGGTGCCCGTGTTGTGAGTCGCGTCACCGGCGCTGGACGGCGTCACCCCGCCCGATCAGGACTGCGCTGACCATGCCCGCCGGGAAGAGGCCGTGATCCACCACGCCGGGAGTCAGGGCCAGGCGCGCCGCGAGCTGGCCGGGCTCCCTGACGGGGCCGCTGTAGTCGGCGATCACTCCATCGTCGGGGCTGGGCGGGCAGTCGGGACGCACGGCGACTTCACCGAGCTCCTCGGCGATCCGCTCGAGGGTGGAGGCGAGGCCGAAGCGCTTCAGCTCAAGCGGGATCGGGGCCTCGATCCGGTCCACGGCCTTGGAGGAGTCGGCGATCACGACGAAGCGCTCGGCGCTCGCCGCGACGATCTTCTCGCGCGTGTGGGCGCCGCCGCCGCCCTTGACGAGCCAGTGGTCGGGCGCGACCTGATCGGCGCCGTCGATCGCGATGTCGAGCCGATCGAGCCGGTCGAAGGGCTCGACGGGGATGCCGAGCGCCTCGGCCTGCTCCTCGGTGGCGACGGAGGTGGCGACGCAGCGCAGGTCCTTCAGCTGGCGAGCCGCGATCGCTGGCAGCAGGTGGGCGACGGTCGAGCCGGTCCCAAGGCCGACGCGCATGCCGTCCTCGACGAGTTCGGCCGCGGCGTCGGCGGCGAGCTTCTTCTCGGCGTCGAGGTCGGCGGACACTGCATTGGAAATCTATGGCTCCGGGTAACCGAATAACTCCTGGCCCCGACCCCGGAAGTCGTAGGATCGACCTGGATGGCCGTCGCAGCCGAACGCCGCACTGACATCGACCTGCTCTGCATCAACACGATCCGCACGCTGTCGATCGACGCCATCCAGAAGGCGAACTCGGGGCACCCGGGGACGCCGATGGCGCTGGCGCCGCTCGCCTACGTGCTCTGGCAGCGCTTCCTGCGCTTCGACCCGCAGGACCCGATCTGGCCGAACCGCGACCGCTTCGTGCTCTCCAACGGCCACGCCTCGATGCTGCTCTACTCGATGCTCCACCTGGCCGGAGTGAAGGCAGTCGACCCCGACTACGAGGTGGTGGGTGAGCCGACGGTGAGCCTCGAGGACATCAAGCGCTTCCGCCAGCTCGATTCCAAGTGTCCCGGCCACCCGGAGTACCGCTGGAC
>JBKPTM010000127.1:0-2351 GCA_046765935.1 Actinomycetota bacterium
GTCAAGTCGTCGGCGATCTTCGATCCGGCGGCCGGATCCCGGAAGCTCTCCGTGCCGACCGCAACGAGTTTGGCCCCGGCTCCGATCATCTCGGCGGCGTCGCGGCCCGTCGAGATTCCTCCCATGGCGACCACCGGGACCGACACGGCATCGGCGACGGCATGCACCTGCGCAAGCGCAACGGCTCGGACGGCCGGGCCGGACAATCCGCCGGTGCCGCCTCCGAGCCACCGCTCCGCCTTCTCCGGGTCGAAGGCGACGGCCCGGAGCGTGTTGATCAGAGAGACGGCATCCGCCCCGCCCTCCTCGGCGGCGAGGGCCAGCGGGACCGGGTCCGCGATGTTGGGAGTTAGCTTGATTAGCAGGGGTTTTTGCGTCAGCGGGCGCACTCGCCGCAGCAGCGAGCGGGTCTCGTCGGGCGACTCGCCGACGATCAATCCCGACTCGACGTTGGGGCAGGAGACGTTCAGCTCGAGCGCCGCCACCTCATCCCGATCGCCCACGCCCTCGACGAGACGCGCGAACTGATCGTGGCTCGTGGCCATCACAGAGACGATCAGCGGCACCGGCAGCTCGGCGAGCTGCGGCAGGTCCCCTGAGAGGAAGCCGTCGAGGCCCTTGTTCGGGAGCCCGATCGAGTTGATCAGGCCCGACGGCGTCTCCCAGAGGCGCGGTGGCGGATTGCCGTCGCGCGGCTCGGGGGTGATCGTCTTCGAGACGAATGCGGAGAACGGAAAGTCGTCCAGGAGCTGATCGCCGAAGGCCCTGCGGGCCGCGATTGCATCGAAGGTCCCGGACCCGTTGATGACGGGATGGCGGAGCTCGATGCCGCAGAAATCGATCAATGTCCGGATCCAGGCACCAGCGCCGTCTCTATCTCGTCCCCGCGGACCACCGGCCCGTCCACGCACAGGCGCATATACCCGCCTGAAGCCATCGGGATCGCGCAACCGAAGCAGGCGCCGAAGCCGCAGGCCATCGGCGCTTCCATGGCCAGCTCGCAGGCGACGCCTCGCTCGGCGCACATCCCCCGCACCGCTTCGAGCATGGCCGGCGGGCCGCAGGCATAAACCGCGGCGCTCCCCGCGTCGTCGCCCTCGAGGAGCACGGCGAGCAGATCGGTCACGAAGCCTCGATGGCCCGTGTGACCGTCCTCGCTCGCCAGCCGGATCTCCGAGCAGTCGAAGAGGTCGAGCCCTCCCGAGTTGGGCCGGTCCCTGAAACCGAGCAGGACGCGCGCGGGAATCCCGGCCGCCAGCAGCTGCCGTCGCCAGATCGCGAGCGGCGCGACTCCGATCTCGCCGCCGACGAGGATCGCCCCGGCCGCATGCTCGGCGACCTCACGGGGAGCGGAGAACGGCCGGCCGAGTGGCCCGTGGATCCAGAGCCCCTCCCCCGCCTCGAGCTCGGCGAGCCTAGTGGTCCCGGGGCCGACGGCCTGGACCAGGAAGTCGAGGCGCACGCCGCCGTCCTGCCGCTCGGCATCCGCGACCGAGAAGGCGCGAGCCAGGTAAGGGCGTCCGCGGTCGCCGCCCCAGCCGGACTCTGCGGCCAGCATGTAGAACTGGCCGGCGGCGGGCATCGGGCCCGCCGGGTCGAGGGCAGAGAAGATCCGATAGCCGCCGGAGGCGAGGTTCCTGGTCACCTCGCAGCGGCGGCGGCCGAACGGAGCGGTGACTCGCTCGCCCAGCTGCGGCGCGCGAGTGGCGGTCACCTCTTCGATGGCTCGCGCTCCTCGGGCATGTGCAGCTCCTGCAGGGTGCGGACGTCGGCCTCGCCCCGAGCCGAGGCGAAGATCGCCCGGGAGGCCGCGGAGGCGCCCGTCATCGTGGTCACGCAGGGGACCCCATGCCGGACCGACTCGGTCCGGATCTCGTAGCCGTCGGTGCGGGCGCCGGAGCCGGTCGGCGTGTTGATGACCAGGTCGACCTCACCGCTGCGGATGCAGTCGACGACGTTGGGCGAACCCTCTCCGATCTTCTTGATCTTGCGGACAGGCACGCCCATCCGAGAGATCGCCTCCGCGGTCCCGGAGGTGGCGATCACCTCGAAGCCGAGGTCGTGGAAGCGAGTGGCCAGCTGCGTCGCGGCGGGCTTGTCCGAGTCCGTGACGCTGATGAAGATGGTCCCTTCCTGCGGAAGCGAGACCCCGGCGGCCGACTGGGCCTTGCCAAAGGCGGTCGGGAAGTCCTGGGCGATGCCCATCACCTCGCCTGTGCTGCGCATCTCGGGGCCGAGCACCGCGTCGGCGCCGGCGAAGCGGGCGAAGGGGAGAACCGCCTCCTTGACGCTGACGTGAGTCGGCGCCTCGCTCGGCAGCTCCTGGTCGCCCAGGGACTCACCGAGCATCA
>JBKPTM010000128.1:0-10029 GCA_046765935.1 Actinomycetota bacterium
CCGATGTTGACCCCGAGCATGCCCGCCTCGGCGCCCCAGCGGTAGGCGCGGGCCGCCGCACCCGATGTGGTGAAGATGGAGCCGGCATTCCCGTAGCGCGAGCCGTTCGCGAACTCGATCGCCGCGTCGAGGTCCGGCGCCGACACCAGCGCGAGGACGGGACCGAAGATCTCCTCGCGGGCCAGCTCGGACTCCGGGTCGGAGACCTCGACCAGGGTCGGGCCCAGGACCGTGCCGGCCTCGCCGCCCCCGAGTCGCCCGTCGAGCAGCACCTCCGCGCCCTCTGACTCCGCGGTCGCGACCGCCGCCTCCGCTCGCTCCCGCGCCTCGGGGGCGACCATGGGGCAGACGTCCGTGCCGGGGTCGGCGCCCGGGCCGGTGTTGAGCTTCTCGGCCGCGGACCTGAGCGCCTGCCGGACCTCTGCCTGCCGCGCCTCGTCTCCCGCGATCACGCAGACGGAGCCGGCGAGGCAGCGCTGGCCCGCCGCTCCGAAGGCGGAGGCCATGATCGCCGGGACCGACGTCGCCAGGTCGGCGTCCTCGGCGACGATCATCGAGTTCTTGGCGCCGCCGAGGGCCTGGACGCGCTTGCCGGTCTCGGCCGAGCGGGTCGCGATCAGCCGGGCCGTGCTCGCCTGGCCGACGAACGAAACCGCATCCACGTCGTCGTGACCGAGGATCGCCTCGACGGCCTCGCGACCGCCGTGGATCAGGTTGACGATGCCCGGCGGGAAGATCTCCTCCTCGTCGATCAGCTCGCAGATGCGCTCGCTCGGCCGCGGATCGCGCTCGGACGGCTTCAGGATGAAGGCGTTGCCGCAGGCGACCGCGTAGGGGAGGAACCAGAGCGGGATCATCGCCGGGAAGTTGAAGGGCGTGATCGCCGCGACCACCCCGACGGGCTGCCGGACCAGCTCGACGTCGACGCCGGAGGCGACGCCCTCGAGCGTCTCGCCCTTGAGCAGGTGCGGGATACCGGCCGCGGACTCGACGGACTCGATCCCCCGCCCCACCTCGCCATCGGCATCGGCGAGCGTCTTGCCCATGTCCGCGGTGACCAGCGCCGTGAGCTCCTGGCGATTGCGTAGGAGCGCATCGCGAAGCGCGAGCACGGACCGCGCCCGCTCCTGGGGCGGGACGGCTCGCCAGGCAGGCTGGGCGTCGCGGGCGGCCCGGACGGCGGCATCGACGTCGGCGGCTCCCGAGAGCGGGACGCGAGCGGCGAGCTCGCCCGTCGCGGGATCGCGATCGTCGAGCGACTCGCTGGTCCCGGCTTCGCGCCACTGACCCGCGATGTAGTTCTGAAGCGTCCGTGCCTCGGCCGCGGTGGCCATGCCCGCAGCCTAGCGCCGCCCCGCTCGACGCCGACGTGCCCGATGGCGCTGGAACTGGCCGGGCTCGGCCTCCTCCTCCAGCACCTGCTCGATCGTCCGGCCGCTCAGAACCGACTCCGGCTGCGAGGAGGTCGGCCGGCGGCGGGCGTCGGCGCCCTCGTCGCGCTTCTTGATCAGGAGCCACTTCTCGCGATCCGAGGGCGGGCCCGTCCGTACGAGCGCGTAGGCGCCCTTGATCTTCTCGCCGAGCATGAGGATCTTCACGTCGCCCTTCTTGATCGCCTCGGAGAGGTCCATAGGCTCACCGCGGCGGGTCTCGGAGATGTTCTGGAAGACGCCCCGGTCCCAGACGATCATCGGCCCAGCGCCGTACTGACCCTCCCCGATCACCCCTTCCCACTCGAGGTACTCGAGCGGGTGGTCCTCGGTGCGCATCGCGAGCCGCTTGTCGCGGGGGTCGAGTGACGGGCCCTTCGGGATCGCCCAGGAGGCGAGCACGCCGTCGACCTCGAGGCGCAGGTCGTAGTGCTCGGAGGTCGCGGAGTGCTTCTGGAACGAGAAGCGGGGATGGCGCCGCCTCGCCTTCGCCTTGGCCTTGGATTTCCTGCCGCTGGGCTCTTGGGTCTTGGAGAAGTCGCGCTTGCGCTCGTATTCGGCGAGCGATCGCTTCGAGCCGGATTTGGCTTTGGTCGCGCGGGGCATCAGACCGCCACCTCCAGCTCGCCGATCGAGTCGGCGAAGGCGCCGCGGAGCCCGTCGAGGTCCGGGATCGCCTCCGGATCCGAGCAGAGGCCGAAGGCCAGCTCGCCGCCGAGCGAGATGACCGAGACCCGCAGCGCGTGCCGGTCGGCCGGCTCGGCGAAGGAGCTGAACTGCTCGACCGCGTGACCCAGGATCAGCGGCCTCTGCCGCGGCCCCGGCACGTTCGAGACCGAGAGCGCGAACTCCCGTGGGCCGGAGGTGAGTCTGGTGACGCCGCGGTAGAGCGGGCGGAAGCGGCCCAGCGCGTGGAAGAAGGCGTAGAGCGTGTCGGCGTCGTGGTCGAGTTTTCGCGCACTCGTCTCCGTATTGATCAGGCGCAGGCGCGCGGCCGGGTCGGGCTCGGAGATCGGCAGGTCGAGGTTCATGAAGGAGTCCCGGTTGCTGAGCTGCGCCGCGTCCTGCTCGCGGGCGTGCAGGCAGACGGGGCACTGCACGCGGAGGTCGGCGGCGATCCCGCCGGCCCCCGGCAGCCAGCGGCGCAGGCCGCCGGCGACGACCGCGAGGACGACGTCGTTGAGCGTCACGTGCTCGGGGGCGGCATGCTCAATCCGTTTCAGTCGCTCGATCGGGAAGCTGCTCCAGGCGACCTCGCGGGCCGGTCCGATGTGCTGGTCGAGCTTGGTGTCGCGGCCCGGGCGCAGCTCGCGCCACAGGGCGGTGGGAAGGCGGATCAGGATCCGTGCCTCGCGCGGGTCGGCGGCACTGGGTTGCGTCGGTCGGTCCTCGCCCTTCGAGTGGGCGCCGTCCTCGGGCGGATGGGCAGCCTGTGGGGCCGGCTGACTCGCATCGCGGTCCCAGAGCAGGCCGGCGAGCAGATGGATCGCGCTCACGCCGTCCGCCATCGCGTGATGAATGCGGCCCACCAGCGCCACCCGCTCGCCGGTCAAAGGGAGGGCATCGAGGCGCCAGAGCGGCCGGGTGTGGTCGAGCCGCTCGGAGATCAGTTCCCCGACGGCTCGCCGGAGCTCCTCGTCGGAGAGCGGATCCGCGTGGTCGGGCTCGGCGATGTGCCATCCCAGATCGACGTCGGGCGCCTCCACCCAGGCGGGTCGGCCGAGCCCGAGGCGCGGCTCCTCGACCCGCTGGCTGAGGCGCGGGAACGCGGCCATCCGCTGAGCCACCTGATCACGAAGGCCGTCGACCGAGAGCGGGCGACCCTCCGCCCCCGGAGCGACGATCAGGACCTTGCCCGTGTGCCCCTTGATCACCGGCGATTCGAGGCGCAGGATCTGGGCGTCGTCCTGGCTCAGCCGCTCCCTGGTGCCTATGCCCATGCCCGGATCATCGCGCCCGAGGGGGCTGATGTCACGTTTGTTTTTCGCAGTGAACGGCGGGTACCCAGAGGGCGAGCGAAAAAAGGAGACGATCGAAGATGGGTGAGCAAATCGATGAGGCTAAGGGCCGCACCAAGCAGGCGGCCGGTGACCTCACCGACGACGAGAAGTTGAAGCGCGAAGGCAAGATCGATCGCGCGGTCTCGAGCGTCAAGGACAAGGTTGACGACGCCGCGGACAAGGTCAAGGAGAAGATCGGTCGGGAGTCGCGCGACTAGCCGCCCGCCACAGAGCTGAAGCAGGAGAGGGCCGGAGCATCAGCTCCGGCCTTCTTTTTGTGTATGGGGAGAACTACCTACTCAGATCCCGCAGTTCCTCCTGATGACGCGGGATCGGGTGGCGGGCAGAATGGCACTCGCCAAGGGGAGCAGGAAACCACCAAAAGGCAGGGACCACCCGCCCGCCGCCGATTGACTCACACGGGCCGTCCTAGGGGGGCGGCCCGTTTTCTTTCTCCGAGGTCGCTCAGGCGTCCTCGCCCACCAGCGCCCGAGCCATCGCGTCCGGCGCAGGGGCCTCGCCGTGCAGCTCGAGCAGATGGATCGCCACCAGCGCGATCGCGAGGCCCTCGACCGGCTGGAAGACCCCCTCGGCGATCAGGTTGACGATGGTCAGGATCGCCACCCCATTGAACGGGGCTGCGACCAGCTGGACGATGAGCTCGGTCACGAGGATCGCGCCGATAGCGATCAGGAACACCTGGCGAGCGCGGCCCCGGACCAGGTAGATGGTCCGGGAGAGCGCCTCCTGCACACCGAGGTGCTCGAGCTTGAGAACGGCCGGGGAGATCGCGAGGTAGGTGAGGACGATCAGCCCCGGGATGATCAGGAGGACGAACCCGATCGCAGCCAGCAGGGTGATCACGACATCGAGCACGACCAGGCGGCCGATCGGCATCGCTCGGAGCAGGCCCGAGAGCGGCGGCAGAGGCTGTCCGGCGCGCCACTCGACCACCGCCGCCGCAGTGAGGCCGGCGTAGACGGCCTGGCCGAAGAGGTTGACCACGACCAGCAGTAGTGCGGCGCCGATGGTCGCGAGGTCGGCCGCCGTCTTCAGGTGCTCGACGTGGAAGCCCTCAGTGATCCCGTCGGCAATCGACTGAGGCAGCAG
The DNA here is from genome assembly GCA_046765935.1 of Actinomycetota bacterium. Classification (GTDB taxonomy): domain Bacteria; phylum Actinomycetota; class Thermoleophilia; order Solirubrobacterales; family 70-9; genus DASUPK01. The sequence continues at coordinate 4,541 of JBKPTM010000128.1, forward strand.
CACGACCAGCGCGGCCGGGACGAGGAACGTCCAGTGAGCCCGGTAGACCGCCCACATCTCACCGGCGATCTCGCGCAGGGAGAGCTTCTGGTCGGCTGCGGTCGCGGTCACGTCTCGAGCAGGTGGGGCAGGGGGTTCGTGGGCAGGTGAATCCAGCCCTCGCGGGTGGCGCGGTCGGCGATCTCCCCCGGGTCGGGCGGCTGGGTGAGACCCAGCACGGCGGCGCGCGCGACGAGCGAGCAGACCAGCGCGTCGAAGCAGTTGTGGTCCGACTGCACCATCTCTCGCCGCTGAATCGTCAGGTCGAGGCCGCCGAGGCCCTCCTCCAGGCTCGAGAGCAGCTCGGGCAGCCGCGCGGCGCCGACCCGGCTCTTGTAGCCGACCGCAGAGAGGCCCCACGAGATCATGGCCGGGGCCGGATAGGCCTCGATCACCTTGCCCGAGCCCGCGCGGTCGACGGGCTCGCCGATCGCCGCGAGGCGGTCGAGTAGGTAGGCGCAGCGCATCGCGACGACGCCGATCAGGTCGGTCGAGACGCTCAGCGGCCGGCGGGCGCCCTGCTCGATCAGGCGCCGGTCCGTGGCGCGGAAGCTGAGGCGGAAGCGGTAGAGGTCCTGGTCCTCGCCGCGGCCCGGCCATCCCGCACGGTTGCTGTGGGCGCTGACGGCCTCGACGAACTCATCGGGCCAGCCGAACGGCGCGTCGATCGCGACCTTCTCGGCGCCGGCGATCGCCTCGAGCAGGGCCTCGTCGTCGAGACCGGAGCGAAGGTCCGAGACGACCGGCCGCCCCGGGCCCCATTCGATCGCACAGGCGGCGGTGTTGGCGGGCTGCGCCGCGAGGTCGATGCCGAGTGTCCTCACGCGGCGAGCATAAGCTGGGCAGTCCGGGTATAGGCCCGGGGATGCAGGAGATCCTCCCCGGCGTCTGGCACTGGACGGCCACCCATCCGAATACGGGCAGCGAGGTGAGCTCCTACTGGGCGCGGCCGGCGGGCGCAGTGATCGACGTGCTGCTTCCGGCTGAGGGGCTCGATGCGTTCGCCGAGGAGCCACCGGAGCGTGTCCTGCTCTCCAACCGGCATCACCTGCGCCACGGCGAGCGCTTCGCCGAGCGATTCGGCACGGTGATCGAGTGCTCGAAGCCCGGGCTGCACGAGTTCGAGGACGGCCCGCAGGTCGAGGGCTTCGACTTCGGCGACCAGGTGGCTCCGGGCATCGAGGCGCTCGAGGTCGGCGCGATCTGCCCGGACGAGAGTGCGCTCCTGATTCGAGAGGCCGGAGCGCTCTCGATCGCGGACGGCATCCGCCACTACGACGGGCGGATGGACTTCTTCGCCGACTGGCTGCTCGGCGACGATCCGGAGGGCGTCAAAGCGGGGCTACGGGAGTCCTACCGCGGGCTGCTCGACCTCGACTTCGACAATCTCCTCTTCGCTCACGGCGATCCGCTGATCGGAGGCGGGAAGCAGGCGCTGCGCGAGTTCGCCGACGCCGCGTAGGCCGAGTGTCCTCGGCAGTACGCTGCGCCGATGAGCCGCGAGGACTTCGAGATCGGGGACGGCAAGCCGGAGATCGCGGCGGCCGGCGGCGTGCTGCTCGGGCCCGACAGCGACGGGCACACCAGGGTCGCGATCATCCACCGCCCGAAGTACATGGACTGGTCGCTGCCCAAGGGCAAGCTCGAGGAGGGGGAGGGCTGGCAGGAGGCCGCGCTCCGCGAGGTGGAGGAGGAGACAGGGTTCCGCTGCAGGCCGCTCGCGGAGCTGCCTCATGTCTCCTACCTGGACCGCAAGGGCCGCCGCAAGCTGGTCCGTTACTGGCTGATGGAGCCGCTGGAGGGGAAGTTCGAATCACACGGCGAGGTCGACGAGCTTCGCTGGCTCACCTCGGAGGAGGCCGACGAGCTGCTCACCTATCCCCACGACAAGGAGCTGGTTCACAGGGCGCTGCGCCGCTACCGCTGGCGCAGGCTGGGCCGGATCCTGACGCCTTGGGCGCGCCAGCCGCTGCCCATCTGATGCCGCCTGCCAGTAACGGGGCGGCCCTACGATGGACTGTGGAGTACGACTCAGTTGGACTTCAACCGAAGGAGCGCCGTGAGTAACAACACAGAGACCGCGATCCTCGCAGGAGGCTGCTTCTGGGGTGTGGAGGAGCTGCTGCGCCATCGCGACGGCGTCATCTCCACCCGCGCCGGCTACACGGGTGGCGAGAACGATCACCCGACCTACCCCAACCATCCGGGCCACGCCGAGGCCGTCGAGATCGTCTTCGATCCCGAGCGGATCTCCTACCGGGACCTGCTCGAGTTCTTCTTCCAGATCCACGACCCGACGACGAAGGACCGCCAGGGCAACGACATCGGCTCCAGCTACCGCTCGGAGATCTTCTACACGACCGACGAGCAGCGGCAGGTGGCCGAGGACACCATCGCCGACGTCGATGCCTCCGGCATCTGGCCGGGCAAGGTGGTCACCGAGCTGAGCGAGGCCGGCACCTTCTGGGAGGCCGAGCCCGAGCACCAGGACTACCTGCAGCGCTACCCCAACGGCTACACATGCCACTTCGTGCGGCCGGACTGGAAGCTGCCGCACCGCGAGGCCGCGGCCAAGAGCTAGTCGCAGCTGACGCGCTCCGGGACCCTCGAGTTAAGGTCGAGGTTCAGCGTTGCCCGGATGCCGGTTGAGGGTGAAAACGGGGCAACTTCCGCTGGGGTAGATATCTGCACCGCCTCACGTCCGGTAGTGGCAAAAATTACCCAACCCCAAAATTAAGTAGCGTGAGACAGTGGGGTCATAGTGAATGGCCCATCCCGAGAGTCCGTGTTGGCTGCCCTCGCGATCGTGCGGATGACCTGGGTGATCGCGGTCCTGGTGTTGGTGCTGGCAATCGCGAGCGCCGTGCTTTCCGGCAACGGCGGCGGCGCTTCATCGCACCCCGGGTTCCCGTTCCCGAACGGCGGCGATTCCTCTCAGCAACTGCCCGGGCTCACCTTGTTTGACCCAGACGCTTCGGGACTCGACGCGGGAATGACACTGACTGCTGCACATCTGAAGAACGACAGCACCCGGGGCGCCAATCAGCAAGCCCGCGGCGAGAGTCCATCCAGCTCCGGCTCACCGGATCGGTCGGGGAGTCGACCTGATGGCGACGGTGGGAGGGCGCCAGGGGTTACGTCCCAGCCGAACGGACCGCAGGCCCCATCGAAGACCTCGCCGGCCCCATCGAAGACCTCGCCGGATCCACAGCAGGCACCATCGGTGAGCCGCCCGAGCCTGCCGCAGGCACCATCGACATCGACGTCGACCTCGACACCGGATACCCCATCGGTGAGCGGGCCGGATCCCCCGGAGGCACCATCGGCGAGTCCGATCCCATCGGAACCCCGAGTCTCAGTGAGCGTCTCGACGGAACCGACCCAGGCCTCCGTGACTGTCGGGAATACCACCGTCAAACTGCCATAGCCGTCGCGTCGCCGGGTTAGTCTCCCGCCGGGGAGATGGGATACCTGATCAAGGCACCGCTGGGGCTCGGGCTGTTCTTCGGCGGAATCGTGCTGTTCAACGTCAAGCTGGTCTCGCTGCTCGAGACCGGTACCTGCGCCTCCGGGAACACGCCGTACCAGATCTCCCAGCCATGCCCGGCCGGCACGGGCACCGACATCCTGCTGCTCGTCGCCAGCATCTTCGCCGGCCTGATCGGGGCAGCGATCTTCGCGTTCCGGGGCGATCCACCGTGGAATCGCGATGGACGCGGCGGCCGATTCGGCGGCTTCAGCTTCGGCGTCTTCGCCTGGGGCGCCTTCTTCACGGCGACAGGGGCGACCTCGCTGATCGCCTCCCTCACCAACCAGGCGATCCAGGACTCGAGCGGCGGCAAGCTCGGAGGGATCATCGTCGGCGGGACCTTCCTCGCGATGGGAATCCCGGCCCTGCTGATCGCTCTGGGCGGCCTGCTGCGGGGGCTCCGTGGCCGCGATGAGCGGCCGCCCGCGATGACATCGACGGCGGGCGGGATGGGTGGCGGCATGATTTCCCGGATGAGCGCCGGCCTCGACCAGGCCCGCGCCGCGCAGCAGCTCTCCAGCCGGCTCCCCTGGGGATCGACGGGCCCCGGCTCGGGAGGAGGCGGAGGGACCTCCGGCCAGATCGCCAAGCTCGAGCGACTGCAGAAGCTCCGCGAGTCGGGCGCGCTCACCGACGCCGAGTTCGAGCGCGAGAAGGCCAAGGTCCTCGCCGAGGGCTAGGCGCGGGCAAACCGGCGCATACACAAAACTAGGTAGGTAGCCTCCGGCTCGGGATGGGGCAAGGGAGGTCGAGACGCAGGCCGCTGGCGGCGCTCGCCGCTGCCGGGGTCACCGGCGCGCTCGCGATCGCGCTCCTTGGGGCCGGCTCCCGTGCGGGAGCCGCAACAGCGCCGACCCTCACCGCCTCGGACGCCGGCGGCCCGCTGGAGGCGACGATCAAGCGCGACTCGCGCGGGATCCCGAACATCATCGGCCAGAACTTCGCGGACGTCGGCTTCGGCTACGGCTACTCGATCGCGCAGGACAACATCTGCGAGCTCGCCGAGACGTACGTGACGGTGCGCGGCGAGCGCTCCCGCTACTCGGGCGAGGGCGTGCAGGGCAGCTTCGGGCCGGACGGCAGCTACCTGCAGCGCGGCAACGGCTTCTCGGCCAATAACCTCGACTCCGACTTCTTCTACCAGCGGATCATCGATGACCGCACCGTCGAGAAGCTGCTCGCGCAGCCTCCGCCGGACGGCCCGGTCGAGGAGATCCGCGAGGGCGTTCGCGGGTACGTCGCCGGCTACAACAAGTACCTCGCCGACACCGGCGTGAAAAACCTCTCCGACCCGCGCTGCCGCGGAGCCGCCTGGGTCAAGCCGATCACCGAGATCGACGCCTACCGGCGCTTCTACCAGCTCGCTCTGCTCGCCTCCCAGACGGTCGCGATCGACGGGATCGCCGACGAGAAGACCCCCGGTGGAGCCTCCCTGCCGGTCGACGCGGACCAGATCGCCGGCGGCCTGCAGGGCAAGCTCAAGCTGCCGATCGGCTCCAACGCCATCGCCCTCGGCTCGCAGGCGACGGCCAACGGCAAGGGCATGATGCTCGGCAACCCGCACTTCCCGTGGGACGGGCCCGAGCGCTTCTATCAGGCCCATCTGATCATCCCCGGCCGCGTCAACGTCTCTGGCGGGAGCCTCTACGGCGTCCCTCTGATCCTGATCGGCCACACCGACAACCTGGCCTGGAGCCACACCGTCTCGACCGCATACCGGTTCACGCCCTTCCAGGAGGTCATCAATCCGCTGAAGCCGACCCAGTACCTCTACGACGAGCAGTGGCGCGACATGAATCAGGAGCAGGTGACCGTCCAGGTCCGGACCGACTCCGGTCTCGAGCCCCGCACCCGGTCCCTCTACTCCACGGTCCACGGCCCGGTTTTCGATGAGCTCGCGGGCATCCCGCTCCCCTGGACC
>JBKPTM010000129.1:0-3534 GCA_046765935.1 Actinomycetota bacterium
GGCGTCGCCCCGTCGGGTGCGCACGTCGCCGGCCTCGAGCCCGATCGGCGCACGGCATTGCGCGAGCTCTGCAGGGAGAGGCTGCCGGAGCCACCGTTCGTAGTCACGGCGAAGGCCTGGGTGGCGCGCGGCGCGGCTTGATGCCTAGCCAGAGGGCTTGTGTCCGGGGTTCGAGTCCTCCTCCGGCATGAAGTCCCTGCAAATCGGCGGGTCAGGCGGTTTGCACCTCGGCCAGGCCCAGCTCCTCGATCGCCTGCTCTCGCAGCTTGAACTTCTGCACCTTTCCGGTGACCGTCATCGGGAACTCATCGACGCAGCGCACGTAGCGCGGGATCTTGTGGTGAGCGATCTTGCCGCGGCAGAACTCAGCGATCGCATCCGCATCGGGCTCGGCGCCGCCGCGCGGCAGGATCCACGCCATCAGCTCCTCCCCGTAGCGGGGGTCGGGGACGCCCACGACCTGAACGTCAGCCACCTCCGCGTGACCCATGAGGAACTCCTCGATCTCACGCGGATAGAGGTTCTCGCCGCCGCGGATGACCATGTCCTTGATGCGCCCGACGATGTTGAGGTAGCCCTCGCCGTCCATCGTCGCGAGATCGCCGGTGTGCATCCAGCGTGCCGCATCGATGACCTCGGCGGTGCGCTCGGGGTCGTCCCAGTAGGAGAGCATCACGCTGTAGCCGCGGGTGCACAGCTCGCCCGGTTCGCCACGGGGCACGATTGCGCCGGTATCGGGCTCGACGATCTTGACCTCGACGTGTGGATGCACGCGCCCGACCGTCGAAACGCGCTTCTCAAGCGGGTCGTCGGGGGCCGTCTGGGTGGACACGGGTGAAGTCTCGGTCATGCCGTAGCAGATCGTGACCTCGTCCATATGCATATCCGAGACAACGCGTCGCATCGTCGCGCTCGGGCACGGGGAGCCCGCCATGATGCCGGTGCGCAGCGTCGAGAGGTCGAACTCGGGGAAGCGCTCGTGCTCGAGCTCGGCTATGAACATGGTCGGCACCCCGTACAGGCTCGTGCACCGCTCGGACTCGACCGCCGCCAGCGTCGCCACCGGATCGAACGCGGGGGCCGGGATCACCATGCAGGCGCCGTGCGTCGTGCAGGCCAGGTTCCCAAGGACCATGCCGAAGCAGTGGTAGTACGGGACCGGGATGCAGACGCGGTCGTGCTCGGTGTAGCCGCAACCCTCGCCGATGAAGTAGCCGTTGTTGAGGATGTTGTGGTGGCTGAGAGTGGCGCCTTTGGGGAAGCCGGTCGTCCCGCTCGTGTACTGGATGTTGATCGGCTCGTCGAACTGGGGCTCCGGCAGCTCAGCGTCCGCGCCGGCGAGCAGCCTCTCCCACGCTTCCGAGCCCAGATACACGACCTGTTCGAGTGCCGGTAGGTCACCGCGAACCTCGTCGATCATCTCGACGTAGCTCGATCCCTTGAACGCTCGCTCAGCAATCAGCGCCCGGCAGCCGGATTGCGCGAGCGCGTAGGAGAGCTCCGAGGTGCGGTAGGCGGGGTTGATATTGACCAGCACGATCCCGGCCTTGGCGGTGGCGTACTGGACGAGCACCCACTCGGCGCAGTTGGGGCTCCAGATGCCGAGGCGGTCGCCGGGCGCGATATCCGCGGCCAAGAGCGCCCGAGCGATGTGGTCCACCGCCTCCCCGAGGTCGGCGTAGGTGTAGCGGACGTCCTGGTGCACCGAGATCAACGCGTCCCGGTCACCGAACCGGGCGATGGTGCGGTCGAGATTCTCGCCGATCGTTTCACCGAGCAGCGGGGCCGCCGCCGCGCCGTGCGCGTATGACGGAGCCATGGCGAGACCTTAGCGCTGCCCCAGCAGGCTGACGACTCGACCTCGGGCGCGATACTCGTGGGAGGTGAGAACCGAGTGGATCCTCTTTGCCGTCTCCGCTGCCGCGGTGGTCGCCCACCTCGTGGACCACCTGATCGTCGGGGTCGAGATGGATCTCCAGTTCGATGCCGTCCTCGCCTTTGGCGCGGTCACCGCCGTCGCCGCCCTCGCCTACCCGCGGCTTCCGAGACAGCTCCAGGCGGTGGGGTCGATCGCGCTGGGGCTCGGGTGGCTGGTCGGCGACTTCGTGCTTCACACCCTCCCCACGATCCGCGACGGCCCCCAGGCCACCGACTACACCGGGCTCGGGGCGAGCGTTGCCGGCGGGCTGCTCATCGGCGTCGGCATTGCGGCGGCGCTCCGCGGCCGGGCAGCGGCTCGCCCGCTCACGCACGCCCGGGGCCAGGCGGCCTGAGCGGCTGCGTGCGCTGGCTGCTCAGTGGGCGTCGTCGAGCAGGATCCGCGCCACGTCGTCGGGCCTCTCGAGTGCGGCGAAGTAGCCGGTTTCACGGAGGACGAGGTCACGCGCGCCCGGAACCGCCTCGATGTTGGCTTGACGATCGGAGGGCCGCGACCAGTCCTCGTCGCCATAGACCAGCGTGACCGGGACGTTGATCCCCGCGTACCGGGCCGCCGACGGAGAGATCAGCCTCGGCCGACTCCTTGATCGCCCTGACGGACTCAGGATCGAAGGCGCGCTCGAGCCGCGTCCTGCGAGTTGACACGGCTTCGAGGGTGTTCGAGTAGACGACCTTCTCCGCCGCCCGCCAGACCTCGGCGAAGTCGCGGGTGACGTCGGAGTGCTCGGCCAGGGCTGGGTCTGTCTCCCAGACCTCCAGTGTCTCGTACATCCGGCGGCCGAGGAGGTAGGTGCCGATCGGGCGCGTCAGGTCGTTGATGAAGGCGTGGACCTCTTCGTCCGGCGCGGCCCGAACTTGCCCTCCGGGTCCGCGACGTAGCCGTCGAGCGAGGCGATTGCGCTGTAGATCAGCTTGCCCAAAGTCTCAGCGGTGTCCGTTCTTCGGCTGCCAGAAGGCGACTTCCCCGCCGTCCGGCGAGGCGACGACGCTGCGCCAGCCCTCGGGACCCTCGCGCGGCGCGAGAAGCACCTCCCCGCCCAGTCCCTGGGCCCGGTCAGTGGCGGCGGGGACGCTGGGGACCTGGACGTAGGGGAGCCAGAGCGGCTGATCGGAGGGGCATTCGACCACCCCACCCCCCACTCTGTCGCCCATCGCGAGCGCGAGGTATGACCCGGCGCCGGCGTGGATGCGCTCCGAGCGCCAGCCGAAGAGCCTCGCGTAGAAGTCCACAGCCCCGCGCAAATCGCCGGTGTGGAGCTCGAGGTGAACCACGGAATTGGAGTTGGTATGGCTCATCGCCTGCCATTAAGACCCGGGGTGCCGCGCAAACTCATCGCCCGATGAGTTCCGTAGATTCGGGCCGTCTAGTCTCCATAGACCGATGAGCCCGAGCCCCACAGAGTCGACGCTGCAGGAGCGAGAGCTGCTCGAGACGGCCAAGAGCGGCAGCGAGGAGGCCTATCGCCGCCTGGTCGAGCCCCACCGCTCCGAGCTCCACGCCCACTGCTACCGGATGCTCGGCTCGGTGCAGGACGCCGAGGATGCCCTGCAGGAGGCCCTGGTGCGGGCCTGGCGGGGGCTGCCGAAGTTCGAGGG
>JBKPTM010000130.1:0-2560 GCA_046765935.1 Actinomycetota bacterium
TCGACCGACGTCTTCACGGCTCCAGGCCACCCGGGCTTTCCGCAGGACTCGGATCTGGTCGAGCACAACGACTTCTACTCAAACAACTTCAACTCCTATCTCCCGCGCTGCACGGCCGGGCAGAGCCCCGGTCCGATGGGCCCGAACCAGGGCTGCTCGGACTTCACGCCGACGGTGCCCGTCCCGGTCGGGACCGGCCTCTGGATCGCAGGGGGCAACCACAACATCGTTCGTAACAACCGCCTCTGGGACAACTGGCGCCGCGGCGCCATGCTCTTCGCCGTCCCGGACCAGCTGGTCTGCGGGCCGGCCGGGAGCGTCGACCCGAGCGAGTTGGCCGGCTGCGACCCGAGCCACGTCCCGCCGTCCACCTCCTACAACAACCAGTTCCACGACAACTCGATGGGCGTCGCGCCCGATGGCTCCAAGCAGCCGAACGGGACCGACTTCTGGTGGGACGGCTTCGCCGGCAACACCGGCAACTGCTGGCACGACAACACCGGGGTGAACGGAGACCGTGCCAGCCTCACCGCAACGCCGCCGCTCGGACCGGCCGCCGGTCAGTCGCTGCCCGGCTTCCTGCCCGAGAACTGCGGCACCAGCGTCGGGGCCGGCGGCGCGGCGCAGGAGGCCGAGCTGCTCAACTGCTTCGCGGACTTCACCTATGACACCAGCACCTGCGACTGGTTCTCCACTCCGGCCAAGCCCTAGACGGCCGCCCGAAAACTGCTCGTGTAATCGGCCGTGCCGCCCGTTAGGCTCGCCCCGATCGTGAGGGGAGCTTGAGGGAGTTCCGGCGCTCCGGGCGCTTCGGCCTGATCGGCGTCTTCGTCGTCGCGGCGATCGTCATCGTCGTCGCGCTCTCGGCGGACAGCACCGATCCGAACCCCAAGCTCCAGCTCGGGCTGATCTTCGGCGTGATCGCAGCCTTCATCGCGGTGCTCCTGGTGCTCCAGCGCGGCGACATCAACCGTGCGGCGACGGGGGACGCACGCGCCTTCTCCAACGGCCCGCACCCGATCGACGACCCGACCAGGCTCGAGGACGGCGAGCTCTGGTCGGCGCTCGCCGTCCGGCCGATCGACACCGACGCGATCAAGGCGCGGAAGGAGATGTGGGATATGGGGCGGCGCGGCATCGGGCTCGCCGCGGTCATCTGTGTGCTCATCTTCCTGACGGTTCCCGCGATCTATCTCACCGAGAGCTTCGTGCCGCTGATGATCGGCGGTCCACTGATCGTGATAGCCGCCATCTACGGAGCGGTCCGCGCGATCGGGCCCGGGGGGGACGTGGACCAGGGATACGACCGGCTCGGCCGGGCGATGAAGCCGCTCGGGCTCAAGCTCGAGGCTCGCCCGGACGTGCGGATGGTGACGCGCGCTCCGACTATGCCCGGCTACTCCGCGAGGCTGATCGGGCCGACCGTGATGAGCGGGCAGCGTCACGGCCACCGGGTAGAAGTGCGCCAGGAGTACGGGCGGAGCGAGCTCACCGTGAAGGCCCCGGTGCCTCGGTTCGAGGCGAACGCGAAGGACGGCCGGCTCGTCGCGCAGGACCGCGCGTCGAACGCCGCGGCGGTCCTCGGCGCGCTGCCCGCGTCAGAGCGCTGGCGGGGCGTCAAGCTCCACGGCGGCTCCGACGGGATCGTCATCGACCGCAAGGGCGATCCAGGTGCCTGGCTCTGCGATCTCTGGCTCGCGGAACGCCTGGCGAACGAGCTTTAAAGGAGGAGGGACCGACCCGAGGAGCGACTCCCGTTCGGCTCCGCGCGCCGGTCCCTTCCCAGGTTGCTGCGGTGTACCCCTGAGTAAGACTGAAGTTCGCGCGGGACTATACCTAATTTTCTGCTCCCCGATAATGATTACCCGGCGCTGCGAATTTTGGGTAGGGCCGCCTCGGGGCGACGTCCGTGTCGCCTGCCGACTGCGGTGGCACGTTCCAACCGGTTGCAATGCACTGGCATCACCTGCCTGGGACAAAAAAGAAGGCAAGCCTTGGGGATCTGGCGAAACGTGGAAACCGCCAACTGGTACTTGAGGAAATCGCGAAGTGCGAGCTCGTGTGCGCGAACTGCCATGCAGTCCGCACGTTCGTCAGCTCGAAACAGCCCTTGCCAGAACAGGAAGCAGCTGCCTGAACGCTGGCAACCACTTACCGTTCTCTAACGACAGAAGCCCCCGTAGCTCAGTGGACAGAGCGGCTGCCTTCTAAGCAGCGGGCCGCAGGTTCGAATCCTGCCGGGGGCGCTCGCTCCACTCAGAAGACGACGGTCCGATCCCCGTCGACCAGCACCCGGTCCTCGAGATGAGCGCGGACCGCGCGGGCGAGGACCAACCGCTCCAGGTCACGCCCGATCCGGACCAGATCCCCGACCTCGTCCCGATGGGAGACCCTGGCTGTGTCCTGCTCGATGATCGGTCCCGCGTCGAGATCCTCGGTCGCGTAGTGAGCCGTCGCCCCGATCAGCTTGACGCCGCGCTCCCAGGCGCGCTGGTAGGGATCGGCGCCCGCGAAGGCCGGCAGGAAGCTGTGGTGGATGTTGATCGCGGGAAGCCCGAGC
>JBKPTM010000131.1:0-4202 GCA_046765935.1 Actinomycetota bacterium
GCCGAGGACCGCGGGGTGCTTCTCTACATGGCGCAGGAGGGGCGCGGGATCGGCCTGCTCAACAAGCTTCGGGCCTACGAGCTCCAGGAGGCCGGGCTCGACACCGTCGAGGCCAACCTCGAGCTCGGCTTCCCGGCGGACGCGCGCGAGTACGGGATCGGCAATCAGATCCTCGCCGACCTCGGGCTGACGACGATCCGGATCCTCACGAACAACCCGAAGAAGATCAGCGGGCTCGAGGGCTATGGGCTGACGGTGGTCGAGCAGGTGCCTATCGAGATGCCGCCGCGCGGCGAGAACCGCCGTTACCTGGCCGCGAAACGCGACAAGCTCGGGCACCGGCTCCATCACCAGGACCTGCGCTTCAACGCCGGCAAGGAAGAATGAGCGAGCGTATCGACGAGATCGAGTCCCGCCTCCGCGAGCTGGCCCCCCCACAGCAGGAAGAGGCTCAGGACGGGGAAGCTCCGGCGGCGACGCCCCCCGAGGCCGACGCGGAGCCTGCGAAGGCGGAGACCGCGCCCGCGCCGGCCGACCAGCATGCAGAGGGCGAGCTCCGCGTCCCGGAGGGCTACAGCGTGCTCTCCGGAGGCGTCGACGGGCGCCGCGCCGTCGCCGTCGTCGTCAGCCGGTTCAACGGCGAGATCACGAATCGGCTGCTCGAGCGCGCGCTGGCTGAGCTCGAGGAGGTCGGCGTTCCGCGCGAAGCGGTCATGGTCATGCCGGTTCCGGGTGCTTTCGAGCTGCCGCTGGCGGCGATGGCGCTCGCGAAGACGCGCCGCTATGCGTGTGTCGTCGCGCTCGGCTGCGTGATCCGCGGCGAGACGCCGCACTTCGACCTGATCGCGAGCGAGGCGGCCAGCGGGTTGCAGCTCGCAGCGATCGAGACGGGTGTCCCGGTCTCCTTCGGCGTGCTCACGGTCGAGACCCGCGAGCAGGCCGAGGAGCGGATCGACAGGGCCGGCGAGGCCGTTCGCACCGCGCTCGAGATGGCAGACGTCTTCTCCCAGCTCCGCGCGGCTGCGGCCGGCCCGTTGCGATAGCTACACTCTCGCGTCCAATGGCCAAGATCTGCGCAGTCTGCGGCAAGAAGCCGTCCTTCGGGAACAGCCGGAGCCACTCGATGGTCGCCACGAAGCGGCGCTTCGAGCCGAACCTCCAGCGCGTCCGGGTGCTCCTCGACGGACGGGCTACGCGCGCCTACGTGTGCACGCGCTGCCTCAAAGCGGGCAAGGTCGAAAAGGCCCTCTGAGCCGGATATAAACCCCAGGCATGACCGAGCGCTTCAGCGTGCTCGAGCTCACCCGCGCGGCCGAGAGCGCCCTCGACCGCAGCCGGGCGCGCCTCGACGACCTGAACGTCTTTCCCGTGCCGGACGGCGACACGGGCACGAACATGCTGCTGACTGTGCGGGCGGTCCGCGAGACGCTCGAGGGAGGGGAGACCGACATCGCCCGGGCGGCGCTGCTCGGCGCGCGCGGCAACTCCGGCGTCATCCTCTCGCAGATCATCCGCGGGGCCGTGGAGGGCTTCGCCGGGAACGGCTCGATCGCAACGGCGTTGCGGCGTGGCTCCGATGCGGCCTACGAGGCGGTTCGCGAGCCGGCCGAAGGGACGATGCTGACGGCGATCCGCGAGCTCGCCGAGGAGGCGGAGTCGCGCCCGGACGACGAGCTTTCCGAGGTGCTGCGCGCACTGGTCGCGCGAGGAGACGCGGCCGTCGCGCGGACGCAGGAGCAGCTCGACGCGCTCAGGAGGGCCGGCGTGGTCGATGCGGGCGCCGCCGGGCTCGTCGAGATCCTGCGCGGCATCTCCGCCCTTGTCTCCGGCGAGCCGCTGGCGGAACCGGCCGAGGCGGTACCGCTCGCAGCCGAGGCGATTCACCTAGAGGCCTCCCGTTACCGGTACTGCGCCGTCTTCGTCGTCGAGGGCGAACAGCTGGATCGCGACGCCCTCGAGCGCGAGCTCGCGCCGCTCGGCGACTCGCTGCTCGTTGTCGGTGACGCGACTGCGCTCAAGGCGCACGTCCATACGGACGATCCCGGATCCGCTCTTCGAGCCGGAACGGCCCTCGGCGTCATCGAGCGGGTCGAGATCTCGAACATGCACCTCCAGAGCGCCCAGCGCGAGGAGCGGCTCTCTCAGCCGGGCCAAGACGATCGCCGGACGGCGGTCATCGCCGTCGTGATGGGTGAGGGCAACCGGCGCCTGTTCGAGAGCATGGGTGCGACCGGGATCGTGGACGGGGGCGAGACGATGAACCCGTCGACGGAGGAGCTCCTCGAGGCGATCGAGAGGACGCGCGCACCGGAAGCCGTCGTGCTCGCAAACAACGAGAACGTGGTCCTCGCAGCGCGGCAGGCCGCTCGTCTCGCGAACGTACCGGTCCACGTCGTCCCGTCGAGCTCGCTCCAGGCAGGGCTCGGAGCGATGCTCGCGTACGACCCCCTCGCCGGCGCGGAGACGAACGCTGCGGCGATGGAGGCAGCTGGTGCCGGCGTCGCAACGGGTGGGGTGACCGTCGCCTCGCGGGCGGTCAGCGTCGACGGCCTGCGCGTCGAGCGCGGGGCGTACCTCGGCCTCGTCGAGGGCGAGCCGGTCGCGGGCGGGACGAGTTTCGACACTGTCGCCGCGTCGGTGGTCGAGCGCCTACTCGGCGAGCCCCGCGACGTCCTGACCCTGATCACCGGCGAGGATGAGCCGGAGCTCGGCCCGTTGCTGGCCAGGGTCGCCGAGCAGCATCCCGAGCTCGAGCTCGAGGTCCATCCGGGCGGCCAGCCGCACTACCCACTTCTGCTGTCGGCCGAATGAGCGCCTACAGTGCGCGCGTGTCCGCCGCGCCGGTCCGGGTTGCCCTGGTCGAGGACAACGAGGTGTTCCGGGAAGCGCTCGAGCTCCTGCTCGGGCTCCGCTCCGACATCGACGTCGTCGGGGCGGTCGCGGACGGCTCGCGGGTGGTCGAGCTCTGCCGCGAGCTCGATCCCGACGTCGTCGTGATGGACTTCCGGTTGCCCGCCCTCGACGGCGTCGAGGCGACGAGGGAGCTGCGGGCGGCCTGCCCGGACGTCGCGGTCATCTGCCTCACCGCCTCGGCCAACCTGCGCGAGGTGGACGCCCTGTTCGAGGCCGGCGCCGTCGCCTGCCTGACGAAGGACGAGCACCTCGACACGATCGTCGGGACGATCCTGACTGCCGCCGGCCGCGGCTGATGGAACTCACCTCGGAGAACACCGCGATCGTCCTCGACTCGACCGCGGACTTCCCCGAGGCGCCGAAGCGTTTCCCGAACTGGCGAGTCGTCCCGCTCTACGTCCTCTTCGGCCCCCAGAGCTACCGGGACTACGTCGACATCGGGCCGGTGGAGTTCTACGAGCGGCTGCGCACGGCCGACGAGCTTCCGACGACGTCCCAGCCCACCCCGCAGGACTTCCTCGTCGCCTACGAGGCGCTCGCCGGATACGAGCGAGTCCTCACGCTCCCGGTCTCGGCCAAGCTCTCCGGCACGTATGAGAGTGCCCGGCGAGCGGCGGCGGAGTCGGGCGGGCGGGTGCGCGTGATCGACACGGAGACGGCCTCGGCGGCGATCGCGATGCTGGCGCTGGCCGTCCAGCGGCGCCTCGAGCAGGGGACGACCGACGAGGAGATCGACGAGCTCGTCGCGCGGTTCAAGCGCGAGTCCGGCCTGATCTTCACGCTCGACACGCTCGAGTACCTCGCGCGGGGCGGAAGGATCGGGCGCGCTGCGGGCTGGGCCGGCCAGCTCCTGCACATCAAGCCGATCCTCACGCTCGCGGACGGCGAGGTGCTGCCGCTCAAGCGTGTGCGCGGGAATCGGAAGGCGATCCAGGAGTTCGCCGACGCCTTCCGGTCGGGGACGGGTGACAGGCCAGGCCTGCGCGTCGGCATCGCGCATGCGGACGCGCCCGAGCGGATGGCCGCGCTCGAAAAGCTCGTCAGCGACATCCGGCCGAGCGCCGAGATCGACGTCGCGACGACGCTCGGCCCGGTCGTCGGCACGCACGCCGGCCCCGGCACCGTCGGCCTCTTTTGGCTGCAAGACTGAGGTTTAACGAGTGCCTAACGGTGCGCTGGCCAGCCCGCGTCTAGTATCGCCGCCGTCGGGTAAATCCGAACCGTTCCGACACGAGAAGTACGCACAGAAGCCATGTTCCGTAAAAGGAGGACGATGACTCGAATTGCAC
>JBKPTM010000132.1:0-6394 GCA_046765935.1 Actinomycetota bacterium
GCGCCCGACATCGCGGGCACCGGCAAGGCCAATCCGCTGGCCACCCTGCTCTCCGTGGCGATGATGCTCCGCTACGGCCTCGGGATGCACGACGAGGCCAGCCGGCTCGAGGCGGCCGTGGACGGGGCGCTCGCGGCTGGCCTCCCGACCCGGGACCTGGCCGGTGGCGAGGGGACCCGGGAGGTCGGCACGGATGAGAGGACAGACGCCGGGCTAGCGGCGTTGTAGGTGGATCCTTCGGCATATCCGGGCGCCACAAACCCCGCGCCCGAATCACATAAGCCATAATCCTCGACCGTGGAGAAGACTGAGCTCATCTGGAAAAACGGTGAGTTCGTCCCGTGGGACGAAGCGAACGTTCACGTCCTCACGCACGGTCTCCACTACGGAAGCGGCGTCTTCGAGGGGATTCGCTGCTACGACACGGAGATCGGTCCGGCGATCTTCCGTCACCAGGATCACCTCGACCGGCTCGCCAAATCCGCCGAGCTCTACTACCTGCCGCTTCCCCACTCGCTCGACGAGATCCGCGAGGCGACCAAGGAGCTGATCCGCCGCAACGGACTGCGCGCCTGCTACATCCGGCCGATCGCGTTCCGGGGCTACGGCGAAATGGGCCTGTTCGCCAAGAGCGCGCCGGTGGAGGTCTTCATCGCCGTCTGGCCATGGGCGGCCTACCTCGGCGAGGAGGGCAAGCGGACCGGCGTGCGCGCGAAGGTCTCCTCCTGGCGCCGGATCTCGGCAGCCGGCCTGATCCCGCACGCGAAGGCCTCCGGCCAATACCTCAACTCCATCCTCGCCAAGACCGAGTCGGCCAACGCGGGCTACGAGGAGGCGATCCTGCTCGACGAGCGCGGCTTCGTCTGCGAGGGGTCGGGCGAGAACATCTATCTGGTCCGCGAGGGGGAGATCGTCACTCCGGGTCACGCCTCGGCGATCCTCGACGGGATCAATCGCAAGTCCGTGATCCAGATCGCGCGCGACCTCGGCTACACGGTGGTCGAGCGCGACATCGCGCGGGCCGAGCTCTATCTGGCCGAGGAGGTGTTCCTGACGGGCACGGCCGCCGAGCTCGTGCCCGTTGTCGAGATCGACGACCACGACCTCGGCGAGCCCGGCGAGATCACCCGGGTGATCCAGGGCAAGTTCGACGACGCGCTCTACGGACGGCTGGAGGAGTACCGCGAGTGGCTCGACCCGGTGGGGGAGCCGACCGGCCAGGCCCCGCCTGAGCCGGCTCCTGCAGAGGTCGACGCCGAAGAGGTCGGCGAACCGGCCTCCGGTACCCTGGGCTCCTGATGCTGCACCGCTTCACAGGGCGAATTACGGACACCGCTACCGCCTAGCGGTCAGCGGCTCCCGCACGACCCCATTCAGGGGTTTCTCCGCCCGACTCGAAGCGAAAGGAAGCGATGCGACAGGTTCTCCTCTACGACACGACTTTGCGCGACGGCATGCAGGGCCAGGGCATGACCCTGTCCGCCCAGGAGAAGGTGCGCGTCGTACGCAAGCTCGACGAGCTCGGAATCCACTTCATCGAAGCCGGTTTCCCCGGATCGAACCCGAAGGAGCTCGAGCTCTTCGAGATGCTCGCCGACGTCGACCTCCGGCAGGCCGCCGTCTGCGCCTTCGGCATGACCCGGCGGCGGGACACCGCGGCGGCGGAGGACGAGGCGCTGCGGCTGCTCGCGACCGGTTTCGCGCCGGTGGTGACACTCGTGGGAAAGACCTGGGGACTCCACCTCGAGAAGGTCACCAAGGTCAGTCGCGACGAGAACCTGGCGATGATCGGCGACTCCGTCGCCTATCTCGTACAGGCCGGCAAGCGAGTGATCTACGACGCCGAGCACTTCTTCGACGGCTACCGCGACGACTCCGGATACGCCCTCGAGTGCCTGAGGGCGGCGGCGGACGCGGGAGCCGAGAACGTGACGCTCTGCGACACCAACGGCTCCAGCCTGCCGGCGCAGGTCGCCGAAGCGACGAAGGCTGCGGTCGGCCAATTGGATGTCGCGGTGGGAATCCACACGCACAACGACCTCGAGTGTGCGGTGGCGAACTCGCTGGCCGCGGTGGAGGAGGGAGCCAGCCTGGTGCAGGGCACCATGAACGGCATCGGCGAGCGCACCGGCAACGCCAACCTGACCTCGATCCTGCCCGCGCTCCAGCTGAAGATGGGGTACGAGTGCGTCGCCGACGAGCAGCTGGCCCGCCTCACCGGGATCGCCCACTTCATCGACGAGCTGCTCAACATCACGCCCGACCCGGACCAGCCCTTCGTAGGCCGCAACGCCTTCGCCCATAAGGGCGGCATGCACGTCGCCGGGGTGAACGCGGACGCCCGCACCTTCGAGCACATGGATCCGGCGCGGGTCGGAAACCAGCGCGACATGGTGATCTCGGAGCTCTCCGGGAAGGGGACGGTGCTCGGGCGAGCCGAGCGCGCCGGGATCCCGCTGGACGACGATCAGGCCGCGCGGGCCATCCGCACGGTGAAGGAGCGCGAGCACCGCGGCTACCACTACGAGGCCGCGGACGCGTCCTTCGAGCTGCTCCTCCGCAAGGAGAGCGGCCGCTACGAGCCGCTCTTCCGGCTCGAGGGCTTCCGGGTGCTGGTCGAGAAGCGCGAGGACGGCAAGGTGGTGACCGAGGCGACGATCAAGGTCTGGGTCGATGGCGAGCGCTACTTGCGCACCGCCGAGGGGAACGGGCCGGTGAACGCCCTCGACACCGCACTGCGCGGAGCGATCATCGACCGCCATCCGCACCTCGCCGACATCGAGCTCACCAACTACAAGGTCCGCATCCTTGACGAGCACCACGGCACCGGCGCCGTCACGCGGGTGCTGCTCGACTCCTCCGACGGGGAGCGGGAGTGGGGCTCGATCGGAGTCTCCGAGAACATCATCGAGGCCTCCTGGGAGGCCCTCGTCGACTCGCTCGAGTACGCCTTCCAGCCACGCGAACAGAGCACCGCACCGAGTGAACGAACCGATCCCGCTCGCACGACCTGAGCTCGGCCCGCGCGAGGAGGAGCTGCTGCTGGAGGTGGTCCGCTCCGGCTCGCTCTCGCTGGGGCCGAAGCTCGAGCAGTTCGAGCACGACTTCGGCGAATGGCTTGGCGGCGGCTACGTGCTGGCGCTCTCCAGCGGGACGGCCGCCCTTCACCTCGGCGTCAGGGCGATGGGCTGGGGCCAGGGCGACGAGGTCATCACCAGCCCGCTGAGCTTCGTCGCGACGGCGAACTCGATCCTCTACGAGGGCGCCAAGCCGGTCTTCTGCGACATCGACCCGGTCACCCTCAACATCGATCCGGAGGCCGCCGCGGCCGCCGTCACCGACGCCACCGCGGGGCTCCTGCCCGTGCACATCTTCGGCTACCCGGCGGACCTGCCGGCGCTCTCCGAGGTCGCTGAGCAGCGGGGCCTCGGCGTTCTCGAGGACGCCGCCCAGGCCCTCGGGGCGGTGGACGGGATGGGCCGCAAGATCGGGACCTCGGGCAACATCGCCATCTTCGCCTTCTATCCGAACAAGCAGATGACGACCGGCGAGGGCGGGGTCCTGGTCACGCCCGACAAGGAGGTCGCGCAGCGCGTCATGAGCGAGCGCAACCAGGGCCGTCCTCCGGAGAACGACGGCGCGGTAGAGCACGACCGCCTCGGCTTCAACTACAGGCTCTCCGACCTGCAGGCCGCGATCGGCATCGCCCAGGTGGAGCGCCTCGACGAGCTGCTCAACGCTCGCGACAACGTCGCCGCCCTCTACCGGGAGCGGCTCACGCAGCTCGGCGCCGAGCCTGCCGGAGAGGACGACCACGACGACATCGTGCTCCCCTGCGAGAACAACGGCGACGAGCGGCGCGGCTGGTTCGTGTTCGTGGTCCAACTCCCTGACGGTGCCGATCGCGAGGCGGTGATCGCCTCGCTCGCGGAGCAGGGAATCGCCTCCAAGGCCTACCTGCCCTGCATCCACGCGCTGCCGCCCTACCGGGAACGATTCGGCTTTGCGGGCGGCGAGTTCCCGATCGCGGAGCGGGTCTCGGAGCGCTCACTCGCCCTGCCGTTCTTCACCTCGATGACCGAGGGGCAGGTGGATCGGGTCTGCACGGCTCTCGGCGAGGCCCTGGGCAAGCGACCCTAGACTTGGTGCGAGGGTGCGCCGAGCCGTAGGCGAGGGGCAACCCGTTTTATGAATCGCTTCGGGCAAGAACAGGACCCGCTCTTCCGGCGGATCAACTCCTCGATCTCGTTCGACTGGCGCCTGGCCTCGTTCGACATCGAGCAGTCGAAGGCGCACGCTCGCGCGCTCGCCAGGCTGGACGTGCTCGACGAGGCGGAGCTGGAGCAGATCACCGAGGGGCTGGATCGGGTCGGCGGCGAGCTCGACGGGGGGACCTTCGAGTTCCGCGAGGACGACGAGGACATCCACATGGCGATCGAGCGGCGCCTGACCGAGTTGATCGGGCCGCTCGGCGGCAAGCTTCACACGGCGCGCTCGCGGAACGACCAGGTCGCGACCGACCTGGCCCTCCTGGTGCGGGCGCACTCCGCCCGCGCGATCGCGCTGCTCGAATCGCTGATGGAGACCCTGGTCGCGCAGGCCGAGACGCATCGGGACTGGCCGGCGCCGGCCTATACCCACCTGCAGCGCGCTCAGCCCGTGTATCTCGGCCATCACCTGCTCGCCTACTTCTGGATGTTCCAGCGGGACGCGCGTCGCTTCTTCCGGGCCGCGGAGGCGACGACCGACATGCCCGCCGGCTCGGGCGCGCTGGCGGGCCTCAACTGGGATGTGGACCGCGAGGCGCTCGCCCAGGATCTCGGCTTCGAGCGTCCCTATCCGAACTCGCTCGACGCCGTATCGAACCGCGACTTCGCGCTCGATTACCTCTCGGCCGCCGCGATCTGCGCGATGCACCTCTCGCGCCTGGGCGGCGAGATCGTGCTCTGGTCGAGCCAGGAGTTCGGCTTCGTCGAGCTGTCCGACTCCTTCGCTTCGGGCTCGAGCATCATGCCCCAGAAGAAGAACCCGGACGCAGCGGAGTTGCTCCGCGGCAAGGCCCCGCGGGTGGCGGCCTCGTTCCAGAGCCTGCTCGGCACGATGCACGCGCTGCCGCTCGCCTACAGCAAGGACCTCCAGGAGGACAAGGAGCCGCTCTTCGACGCCGTCGACAACCTGGAGCTCTGCCTGGCGGCCGCGACCGGGATGCTCGCCGGGGTCGAGTTCAACCGCGAGCGGCTCGCCGCCGCGGCCGAGGACGAGATGCTCGCCGCCACCGACCTGGCCGATGCGCTCGTCCAGGAGGGCGTTCCCTTCCGTGAGGCTCACGGCCTCGTCGGCGGCCTGGTGAAGGCGGCGGTCGATTCCGGCAAGTCGCTCGCGGAGCTGAGCGACTCGGAGCTCGACGGGGTGCCCGAGGACGCCCGTCAGGCCGTGCGGCGGGCGCTCGAGTCGGGCCAGACGATCGAGTCGAAGGTTTCGGAGGGCGGCACGTCCTCGGCGCGGGTCCAAGAGCAACTCGAGCGAGCGCGCGAGGCGCTCAGCGCACTGCGGGCGTGAACCGGGAGTTCTTCGAACGCTCGGTCCATAAGGTCGCGCGCGACCTGATCGGCTGCCGCCTCGCGGTCGGCGAGACGGCGGGGACAATCGTCGAGACCGAGGCGTATGAGGCGAGCGATCCGGCGTGCCACGCGTACATCGGCCGCACCGCCCGCAACGAGGTCCTGTTCGGCCCGCCCGGGCATGCCTACGTCTATCTCTCGTACGGGATCCACAGCCTGCTCAACTTCGTCACCGAGCCGGAGGGCACCGCGTCGGCGGTGCTGATCCGGGCGCTCGAGCCGACTGACGGCGTCGAGTTGATGCGCGAGCGGCGTGGCCGTGATGAGCTCGAGGCCCTTTGTTCCGGCCCGGGCAAGCTGAGCGAGGCGCTCGGCGTCGGCCTCTCCCTCAACGGTGCTGACCTGTTCGCGCCGCCCTTCGCTCTCTCCGAGCGGGGGGAGACCTGGAACGGCGCCAAGATCCTCAGCTCGGAGCGAATCGGCATCACCAAGGCCGCCGAGCTGCCCTGGCGGTACAGCGCCGCGGGGAGCCGGTTCGTGTCCCGGCCCTGGCCACGGGTATTGGCTGTCTAGAGCCCGGTCCCGCCGGTGCCGCTGGCGCTGGGCGCGCCGCCGCCTCCGCCACCGCCGCTGCCTGAGGTGGGCGGGGGCGCGACGGTCGGTCCGCTGTTGCCGCCGCCACCGCCGGAGTTATCCCCACCGCCTCCGCCGCCTCCGGAGGACGAACCGGAGTAGTCGGTGGAGGGGGCGGAGTAGCCCGAGTAATCCGACGTGGTGCTCGTGTCGCCGGAGCTCGAGTCGCCCTTATGGGCCTCCGCGGCCTTGTTCTCGCG
>JBKPTM010000133.1:0-8537 GCA_046765935.1 Actinomycetota bacterium
GGCCAGGCCGAGTCGTCTCATCGCGCCCACCCTATCGGCGGCGCATGACCCTGACTAGGAGATCGTGTCGAGAAAGCGGCCGCAGAGCTCGCGGCCAAGCCGGTTCCACTCGCCGATTCGCTTCTCGGTCTCGGCCCGCAGCGCCTCGGGATCGACGCCGATCCGCACCGCGTCCTCGTCCGAACGGTAGTCGTCGATCCAGTCGCCGGCGTCGGCCGCGGTCACCTCGGCGTGGAACTGGATCCCCCAGGCCCGATCCCCAATCCGGTACGCCTGCGGGCACACCGGGCTGCGCGCCAGGATCGCTGCCCCATCGGGCGGCAGAGCCTCGTAGCTGTGCCACTGAAACCCGGTGAAGCTCGGCGCGAGAGGGCCGATCACCGGGTCGGCCGCACCCTCCTCGGTGACCTCGATCTCGAACCAGCCGATCTCCGGCTCGCTGGCGCGGCGGGCCTCCCCGCCCGCGGCATCGGCGAGCACCTGGGTGCCGAGGCAGACCGCCATGATCGGCATGTCGTCATCGAGGATGGCCGCGAAGAAGTCCTTCTCGAAGCGCAGCCAGGGGTGCCGGTCCTCCTGGTCGGCGTGCATCGCGCCGCCGAAGGTGAGCACCGCGTCGTAGTCGGCGATCTCGCGCGGCGGCGCGCTGCCTCGCTCGGACAGCGTCCACTCATCGAGTTCGACGCCACGCTCCCCCATCTCCTCGGCGAAGACGCCGGGACCGGCGTCCGGCTGGTGCACGATGGCGAGCGCTCGCATCGGTGGGATACTGGCGAGAAGTGAGCACGGACGCATCCCACGGCCTCAGGCGAGTGATCACGACCGAGGGTGCACCCGCTCCCATCGGGCCGTACTCCCAGGCCGTCGTCGCGGACGGCGTCCTCTACTGCAGCGGGCAGGTCCCCCTGGATCCGTCCAGCGGCGAGATCGTGGACGGCGGCGTCGCCGAGCAGGCGCGCCGCTGCCTCGAGAGCCTCGACGCCGTCTGCCAGGCCGCCGGGACACGGCTCTCGGAGGCGGCGCGGATCGGCATCTACCTGACCGACATGGGCCTCTTCGCCGAGCTCAACGAGGTCTACGCGAGCTTCTTCAGTGAGCCCTTCCCGGTGCGGACCACGGTGGGGGTGGCGGCGCTGCCGAAGGGAGCGCTGGTCGAGATGGACGCGACCGTCCCGCTCGGCCCGGCGCCCGGCTGAGCAATCCTCCTGTCATGGCATCCGCAACCGACACCGTCTCGCTCGAGGAGATCAGGCAAGCCCGCGCGGTGGTCGCGGACGTGGCGCGGGACACCCAGGTGATCGAGTCCCGCTACCTCTCCCGGACCACCGGCGGCACGATCGCCCTCAAGGCCGAGAACCTCCAGCGCACCGGCTCGTTCAAGGTGCGGGGGGCGCTCAACAAGATCGCCTCCCTCGATCCGTCGGTGAAGGGCGTGGTGACGGCGAGCGCCGGAAACCACGGCCAGTCTCTCGCCTACGCGGCGCGCGCCCGGGGCCTCCGGGCCACCGTCTTCATGCCCGAACGCGCGGCCCTCGCCAAGGTCGCGGCGGCGGAGGAGTCGGGGGCAGAGGTCGTCCTCGGCGCGGATTCGGTCGAGGCCTGTGTGGATGCCGCCCGCGAGCGGGCCGAGGCCGATCGACTCGCCTTCGTGCACCCGTTCGACGACCCCGCCGTCGTCGCCGGGCAGGGCACGATCGGGCTCGAGCTGATGGAGGAGGTTCCCGACCTGGCGAAGGTCCTGGTCCCGGTCGGCGGTGGCGGACTGGCGTCCGGCATCGCCGCCGCGGTCAAGGCCGTGCGTCAGGACGTCAGGGTCGAGGGCATCAAGGCCCAGTGCCCGCTCGCTGACGGGATCGCGGTGAAGCACCCGGGCACGGTCACGGCGCCAATGCTCGACGAGCTCCTGGACGAGTGCGTCAGCGTGAGCCAGGATGCGATCGCCGACGCGATCATGCTCCTGCTCGAGCGGACCAAGCTGGTGGTGGAGGGCGCCGGCGCGGTCGGCGTCGCTGCGCTCCGCGAGGGTCTGATCGAGCCGGATGACTCGGGCACCACCGTCGTGATCCTCTCGGGCGGGAACATCGACAGCGGCGTGCTCGCCGATCTCGCCCGCCACCACGAGACCGAGCGCGGCCGTCGCCTGCGGATCTTCACCAAGATCCCCGACGAGCCGGGCTCGCTCGGGGCCCTGCTCACCAGCCTCGGGGAAGGCGGCGCCAACCTGCTCGACGTCGACCACGTCCGGGAGGCCGTCGGCCTCTCGGTCGGCGAGACCGGGGTCGAGCTGGTGATGGAGACCCGCGGCCCCGAGCACGCCAAGCGCCTGCTCGCGCTGCTCCAGGAGCTCGGCTACAAGCCCGACGTGCTGAGCTGAGGTCGCTCGTAGTCGGAGGGGTCGAGCCGTCGGGTCCGCCGGCGGTACTCGAGGGTGAATCCCGGCCAGTTGTTCGTGTTCCGGCCGTGCTCGTCGAGGTACCAGTTGTTGCAGCCGGTCTGCCAGACCGAGGTCTCCAGCCGCTTCTGGATCTCGCTGTCGAAGGCGCGCTGGACCTCGGGCCGGACCGAGAGCCAGCCGCCGGTGCTGCGGAGCTTGCGGACCGCGTCGAGGATGTAGCGCATCTGGCTCTCGAGCTGGAAGATGATCGAGCCCGAGCCAAGGTTCGTATTGGGGCCGTACATGATGAAGAGGTTGGGGAAGCCGGCGACGGTCATGCCAAGGTAGGCGTTGGCGCCCTCGCGCCAGGCCTCGTTCAACTCGGTCCCGCCCCGCCCGCGGATCTCCATCGGGGCGAGGAAGCGGGTGCTCTCGAAGCCGGTTGAGAGGACGATCACGTCGGCGTGCCGCTCCGTGCCGTCCTCCGCCACGACGCCGTCCTTCGTCAGCTCACGCACTCCCTGGGTGACGAGATCGACGTTGGGCCGCCCGAGGGTCTCGTAGTAGTCGCCCGAGATCAGCACCCGCTTGCAGCCCAGGACGTCGTCGGGCGTCAGCACCTCCTTCAGGGCGGGATCGCTCACCTGCTCTTCGAGGTGGCGCTCGTGGATGCGGATTCCGAGCTTCGCCACCGGCCCATACATGAAACGGGTCGCGCTGCCGCGCGCCCTCGCACCAAACGCCGAGACGAAGATCTCGAACATCAACCATTGCCAGAGGCGTCGCGCGAGCCGGACCGGCGGGAAGACCTTGGCCAGGCGGCGCTCCCAGGGCCTGTAGGCACGGTCCTTCTTCGGGATCACGTACGGCGCCGAGCGCTGGTAGACGTCGAGATGGCCGACCCGCGGCGCGATCGCGGGGACGACCTGGATCGTGCTCGCGCCGGTGCCGATCACGGCGACGCGCTTCCCATCGAGCTCGACGGAGTGGTCCCAGCGAGCGGTGTGGAAGATCGGGCCCTTGAACCCGTCGGCCCCGGGGATGCGGGAGAGGGCGGGACGGCTGAGCTGGCCACAGGCCGAGACGAGCACGTCCGCCTCGATCCTCTCGCCGCCATCGGTCTCGATGCGCCAGCGACCGGATTCCTCGTCGAAGTCCGCCCGGGTCACCTCGGTCGAGAGGCGCAGGTTCGGGCCTATGCCGTACTTCTCGACGCAGCGCTCGAGGTAGTCGAGGATCTCGGGCTGCGGCGAGTACACCCGGGACCAGTCCGGGTTCGGCTCGAACGAGAACGAGTAGAGGTGCGAGGGGACGTCGCAGGCAGCGCCCGGGTAGGTGTTGTCCCGCCACACCCCGCCGATCCCGTCAGCCTTCTCGAGGATCGTGAACGAGTCGATGCCGGCGCGCTTCAGCGTCATGCCGAGCCCGATGCCGCCGAAGCCGGCGCCGATGATCGCCACGCTCGGCGAGGGGCGGCCATTGCGCGAGCCGTTGTCGGATGCCTGGGCCTCGGCGAGCGGACGTCCCTTCCAGATCCGCTCGAGGGCCCGGCGGATGTCGGCCATCGCCTCGTCGGCCTCCCGCAGCAGGCCGGCGCCGAGCTGGAAGTCGTGCCACATGCCGTCGTACTTCGAGTAGCCGACGTCCACCCCGGCTTCTCGCGCCCGGTCGGCGAGATGATCGGAGTCGCTCAGCAGGATGTCGTGAGCCCCCGCCTGCAGGTACATGGGTGGAAGCCCGGAGAGATCGGCGTTGACCGGGGAGACCTCTGGATCCGTCAGCTCCGCGCCGCCTCGGTACTGCTCCGCAGATTCGATCAGGTGCGGGCGGGCGAGGCCGACGTCGCGGCGACGATTCGTCTCCATCGACGCCCCGGTGTTGGTCAGGTCGAACCAGCCATTCAGGAGCACGAGGCCGGCGGGCAGCGGGCCGTCGCCGTCGCGGAGACGGGTCGCCAGCGCCAGCGCCAGCCCCGCCCCGGCGGAATCCCCCGCGACGACGATCGACTTCGGGTCGAGCCCCCCCTCGAGCACGCCGCGATAGGCGGCGAGGGCATCCTCGAGGGCGGCGGGGTACGGATGCTCCGGCGCCAACCGGTAGTCGGCGAGGTGCACCGGGACGCCGCCCGCGATCGCGATCTGGGCCGCGATCCCGCGGTGGGTCCGGATGGATCCGCCGACGTAGGCACCGCCGTGGAGGTAGAGGATCGCCCGGCCTTCGTCCGCCCCGTCGGCGGCGATGCGATCGCTTCGGACCCCGCCGAGTTCCTCCTGAGAGACCGTGACGCCGGGAGGTATGCGGGTGATCCGGGCGGCGGTGTCCTGTATCGCGCGCTGGAGGCCCAGTGGGATCCACGGCTGGTGCGGCGCCCGCTGGAAGAGCAGGGTGACCGCCTTCGCCAGCGGCCGTGGCATGTACCGGCTCACGGTCACGGGAGAATAGGCTTCTCACGTGGCCTCACACGAGACGGTCGACCTGACCACGGACGGTTCGGCGGCCCGGATTCTGCTCAACCGGCCCGATGCGCTCAACGCCTGGAACGAGCAGTTCGGTCGCGACCTGCTCGACGCTGTGACGACCGTCGCCGACGACGAGTCTCTGCGGGCGCTCCTGATCACCGGCGCGGGGCGCGGTTTCTCCTCCGGCGCGGACCTGAAGGAGCAGCGTGGGGCCGAAGACGGCGGGCTCCCCGACCTGAGCGCGCGCCTGAAGGAGGTCTACCACCCGATCATCACCGGGCTCCGCGAGATGCCCAAGCCGGTGGTCGCGGCGGTCAACGGGCCGGCGGTGGGAATCGGCTGCTCGCTCGCGCTCGCCGCGGACCTGATCGTCGCCGCCGAGTCCGCCTACTTCCTGCTCGCCTTCGTCAACATCGGCCTGGTTCCCGATGGTGGGTCGACCGCATTCCTGCCGGCGCGGGTCGGCTACGCCCGCGCGGCGGAGATGGCGATGCTCGGAGAGCGGGTCCCCGCCGAGCAGGCGCTCGACTGGGGCCTGGTGAATCGCGTGGTCCCGGACGGCGACCTGGAGTCGGTCTCCGGCGAGCTGCTCGACCGCCTCGCCAACGGGCCCACCCGCTCCTACGCGGGGGCCAAGCGACTGCTCAACCGCCGGATGTACGCCGATCTCGCCGGGCAGCTGGAGGCGGAGGCGGACGCGCAGCGCGAGCAGGGCAACAGCAAGGACTTCATCGAGGGCGTGCTCGCCTTCGTCGAGAAGCGCCCGCCCAACTTCACCGGCAGCTAGTGCTCTTCCGCCAGATCCTGCACGAGGACCTCAGCTGCGCCTCATACCTGGTCGGCGACGCGAACGCGGGGGTCGCCGCGGTCATCGACCCGCAGTGGTCGATCGAGCCGTACCTGCGACTCAGCCGGCTGCACGGAGTGCGGATCGAGCACGTGCTCGAGACCCACAACCACGCTGACCACGTCTCGGGGCACGGCCGCCTCGCCCGGGCCACGGGGGCGACCATCCACATCCACGAGCTGGCGGACGCCGAGTACCCGCACGAGTCGTTCACGGACGGCTGGCGGCTGAGCCTGGGTCGCGTCGAGATCGAGGCGATGCACACGCCCGGGCACCGCCCGGAGCACACTTCGTTCCTGCTCCGCGATGCCGACCGCGATGGCGACCCCTGGGCGGTGCTCACAGGTGACTCCCTCTTCGTCGGAGATGTCGCCCGGCCGGATCTCGCAATCGAGAAGCGCGATGGCGCCGCCGGCATCTTCCGCTCGCTCCACGAGCGCCTCATGACGTTGCCCGACGACGTTGAGGTCTGGCCCGGCCACCTCGGCGGATCGGCCTGCGGCAGCGCCGGCATCGACCACAAATCGACTTCGACGATCGGCTTCGAGCGCGCCCACAACAGGGCGCTGCGGTTCGAGACCGAGGACGAGTTCGTCGCGGACGCGGTCTCCACTCTCGGCGCCCCGCCCCCGAACGTCGAGCACATAGTCGCCATCAACCAGGGGCCGCTGATCGAGGACATGGGAACGCCGGTGCCTCTGGCGCCACGCGCGGTGGAGGTCGGAATCGCCGGGGGCGCGCTCCTTGTCGACGCCCGCACCAACGAGCAGTTCGACGAGGCTCACATCCCCGGCGCGATCAGCGCCTCGGCATACGAGACGGGGTTCGCCACCAAGGTCGCCAAGGTGGTGCCGCCCGACGTCGAGCTGATCGTGGTCGCGGCCTCAGACGGCTACGAGCTCGAGGCGGCGGAGCTGCTGGCGTCGGTCGGCCTGCGGGTGCGCGGCTACCTCGAGGGCGGGATGACCGCCTGGCGCTCCGAGGGGCGGCCGGTGCGGCGGATCGAGCTGATCGACCCGGATGAGCTCGCCGAGCGGATCGAAGCGGACGACCTGCTCGTCCTGGACGTCCGAGACGACGACGAGTTCGCGGACTTCCACATCCCCGGCTCCGTCCATCTCCCCTACGGCGACCTCCCCGAGCGTCAGGGGGAGCTGCCGCGCGATCGCCCCATCGCCGCGATCTGCAGCGGTGGAAAACGGAGCGGCCTCGCCGCTTCGATCCTCCAGCGCGAGGGCTTCGAGCGCGTCGTGCACGTCGGCAACGGCGGCGTCGGCACCTGGCGGCGCGCCGGCCGGCCGGTGGAATCCAACGACTGACGGGTTGCGCCTCGCTTCGCTGCGGCGCACCCTCGCATTTACTTCTTCTTCCCGCCGCCCTTCTTCCCCGGCTCCTTGCCCTCGCCGATCCCGCGCAGGAAGGGGACCAGCCGCTTGAAGAAGGCGTTCACCTTGGGCTGCGCCGAGTTCGGGTCGTTGTGGGCGTAGGTCGCCTGCCGGTTGACGAGCTTCAGGTTCCGCTTCGGGATCCCGGCCGTCTGGGCGAGCACCTGGGCCGCCAGCGGGACGTTCGGACCACCCAGCGCGGCGCCGAACGCGTAGATCCGCAGGCGCTTAGGCAGCTTCGCCGCGTCGGTCGAATGGACGTCGAGCACTGCCTGGGCCGGGTTGGCGACCCCGTCGCCGACGGCGCCCGAGTCGATCGTCAGGCGCATCGGGTGGTACCAGGCAGTGCCGTCGTGGTTCTGGATGCCCCAACCCGAGAACATCGAGGCCCAGCGCTGGATCGGGGTGATCGCTCCGGCGCGATCCCAGCCTCGCGGATCTCCGCTGGCGGCCAGCTGTCCGGAGTGGACCTGCGCCGCCCGCAGGGATGGAGGCGAGGTCTTGACGTCGGTCGACAGGCCGAATCCAGCCTCGTTCGTGGGGTTGACGCCCGGCGGGGGCTGGAGGTTGGACGGCAGGAGCGGCCAGCCGGAGAAGACCGAGAGGCTGTTCGGTGCTGCCTTCGCCGATGCCGAGCCCACCGTCCCGAAGAGACCCGCCAGAGGCGCAGGGATGCCGCCGAAGCTGAGCCACGGTGAGGAGGTCTGCAGGTTGTTCAGGTTGGTCTGCGCCTGCTCGGCGCTCACCGGCGTCGGGTTGCTGGCGCCGTCGATCAGAACGAGACCCGCGAGATCACGAGCGCCGGGCCGACCGTTGAAGTCCCAGGTGGCGTAGGCCGTGGTGATCGAGCCGCCGAGGGAGTGGCCCCCCATCACCACGGTCCGGCCGCCCGTGGCGGCGGCCTTGACCACGACGCGTAGGTCATTGATCTCGGTGTTCATTCCCCACTGGCGCGCGAACGGCACGGCCGAGTCCGGCACCGGGTGGTAGTGGTTGGTGACGCTCGAGTTGCTGAGGTAGCCGAGGTAGAAGTTGAAGAGGTCCGTCGGGCTGACCTTGCCCTGCTTCAGCAGGTTGAGCTCGGACTGGTCCTCGATGAAGTTCTCGCGGCGCTCCACCGCCCAGACCTGCCAGTCGGGCAGCTCCTTGACGATGCTCTTGGCGAGCGGCTCGAAATATCCGGCACCCGCCGAGGTACCGGGGTTGAGGACGAGCACATTGTGGGCCTTGGGGTCGCCGGTCTTCAGCACCCCGACCACGTTCAGGTTGTCGGGCGTCCCCGGTGAGGGGAAGCCCCGCATCGCCTTGAACTTGACCGGGACCTTGGCCCCCGCCGTCGATGCGAACACCGCACCCAGAGCTACCGCCACCATCGCGATCAACGCCAGCATCGCCGGCTTCCTCTGCCCTCCGCGCATCCTCTCTCCTCCTTGTGGTCCCTGGCGCATTAGTGATACACGCGGTGCGAAATG
>JBKPTM010000134.1:0-7403 GCA_046765935.1 Actinomycetota bacterium
GAGGACGACCGTGTGCTCGTTCGAGATCCCCCGGCTCCCCATCAGCTTCCCGAACTCCTCCGGGCCCAGGAAGTCCCTCTTCACCTGATCCTGGAGGTCCGTCTTCCAGTCGAATCCGATCGCCCCCGGGATGTGGGCCTCGGCATAGAGCGCCGGGTTCTCATCGACCTCGACGATCCGGATGTCGTCGTCCTCGAGATGGTCGGCGACCCAGTCGGTCTCCACCAGCACGTCGTTCGCATAATCGGCCATCGCTTGCCTCTCTCTCGTGGCTCCGGGTTAACTCTCTAATCCTGATCAGACTTTATCCAATTGCGCCTCGCCTCTGGCCCCGTGTGCGAGGCGGCGCGGGGTCGGAGCCCCGGCGCTAAGGTTGCCGTGGGTATGGCGGAGAGGCGCAGATCGGGAGGTCGATCCTCGTCGTCGGGCCGCTCTGAGTCATCCGGCGGCGGCACCCGGCAAACGCGCGGCACGGCGCCGAGTGCCGCGAACATCGACGAGCTCGAGAAGTTCGAGCCCTCGGAGGAGGCGAAGCGCAAGCGACCCTCGGACGTCGACGCGATGGGCCAGGACAAGCGCCGGGAGGTCGTCGGGCACTCCTACGGCCCATCGGCCCGCAGGCAGATCATGTTCTTCGTCACGGTCGGCGCCGTGATTGCGGTGGTCGTGGGCGGCTGGCTGCTGCTCGTCGGGCTCTTCGACAAGCCCCCGACCCACTTCAAGGACACCGCCCCCTGGTCCAAGACCGCGTCCAGCGCCGCCCTCGCCGCCGAGCAGAACGCCAAGCCGGTCTCGCCGGCCACCCCTTGCGGCGAGCCGGGCAATCCGTATCCGATCCCGCCGCAGAGCCCCTGCGCCCCGCCCTCCAAGTCGAACGCCTTCCAGGGCAGCTCAGCCGGTCAGTAACCCGGCGACCGCGCCGGCGGTCCGCTCCGCCCAGGCCGGCTCGCGCCGGTCAGCGGTGAGCAGCGCCACCGGGATCCGCCACCTCTCCCCCGCCTCCCGGACAATGCGCGAGCCCTCCGCGAGGTCGCCTTCGGCGACCGATCCGCGCGCCTCGTAGGCGAACCCCCGCACCGGGCTGTCGACCAGCTTCTCCAGCAGGCTCTCGAGCCGTGGGCCGTGGATCGCGGAGACCGCCGCAGCGTCGCCGACGGCCGCCCCGAGCAGCCAGATCACCACGGCGACGTCGCCGCAGAGCTCGAGCACGGTCCCCGGGCGGTCGGGGTCCGCGGCGGCGGGCTCGATCCCGGCCGCCTCGATCGTCTCCAGCCCCTCCGGCCGGCGGCTCGTGCCGCGCACCTGCCACCCCAATCCCACTAAGCCCGCCGCCAGCTCACGGCCGCGGCAGCCGCAGCCGACGATCAGCGCCCGAGCCAACTACTCATCGTCAGGTTCCTGCGCGAACGGACCGCGGCCCCGCGCCCGGATCGCCTGGTCCTCCCGGGCCTGGCGCTCGACGTCCTCCTCGGTGATCTCCGGAGCACCCCGCTTGCGGCGGTACTCGTTCTGGGCCTCGATCATCTGGCGGACGTCGTCGATCTCGTTCTGGGCCTCGACCTCCGGGGAACGCGTCGGCTTCCAGTCGATGATCTCGGCGACGCTGTTCCCCTCGAAGGCACGCGCCAGCGCGACCATGATCAGGAAGAGGAGGACGAGAAGCCCGAGGGTGAGGCCGATGAGAACCATCTCCCGCTCGTGAGGCTACTCCGATATGCCGTGCCGGAGGCGGCGCCGCCGATCGGGCGCTCTGGCGGCCTTACTTGGTGAACTCGACCGAGCCCAGCATCAGCTGAGCCAGCTGAAGGTCGCCCTGACAGGACGGGTCGCGGACGACCAGCTCGGTCAGGTACGCGTTCTTCCTGCCGGTCCCCACGCCGAGCAGCACCCGGACGTCGTTTCCCTTGCGGTCGGTGAAGGTGATCGTGTCCGACCGGGTCGGGATGCCGCCGATGTTCGACTGAGGCGCGGGACGCAGCTTGGCGTTCTCGTACTGGCTGCGCACCACGGCGATGCCGTCGTGGCGCAGCGCCTTCGCCCGGCCGGCCGGGACCGGCGCGGAGAGCTGCATGACCAGGCAGCGGTCCTTGCTCTGGATATTGGTCACGCCGTGCGCCTTGGTCACCTTCCAGCTCGCCGGCCGTCGAACCGAGATGCCCTTGTCCGGGTCGACGACGGTGTGGTCCAGGAAGCGGTTCTGAAGATCCGAGAGGCTCGCGGTCGGCTGCGTGTCGCTGCCGTTGTTGTCGGCGCCACCCGCGAGCAGCAGGATCAGTCCGCCGATCAGCGCGATCGCGACGAGCGCGATCCCCGCCGCGACGCTCCGCCGCCCCCAGAGCTCACCGGGACGGAGCAGCGTCGCGCGCCGCGCCGGCGGCTTCCGGTTGTTCGACCGCCCGGCGATGCCGGACTGCTTACCAGCCTCTCCGGATCGTGACCGCGGCGAAGCCGGGCGCCGCTCGGCGCCCGGTTCCGTCGCTCCTCTGCGGCGGCGGGAGGAGGGACGCCGCGTGGCGTCCCCCCTACCGCTTGCGCCGCTAGATCGTCTGGCGATGACGGCGTCCCGCCGTCGTGGTCAGGGCGAGCCCACCGAGGATCAGCGCGCCTCCGACCAGACCCAGAGCCAGCAGGTCGGCACCGGTGAAGGCCAGCTGGCCGTTCCCGGCAGCCGCCGCTCCGGCGGCCGACCCGTTGCCGGCACCACCGCCGGCCCCGGCGCCATTGCCGCCACCGGCGTTGCCGCCCTTGTTGCCGCCCTTGCCGCCGGCACCTGCGGTGCCGCCACCGGGCGGGGTGGGCGTCGTGTTCGCCGCCGGCGCCACAGCGTGGCTCTCCGGCCCTGCCGTCGTCGCCTTGAGCAGCGCGCTGTCGCCCGAGACGAGGGCGAACAGCGTCAGCGCCTCGCGAACGCCGTACGGCGAACCGGTCTGGCTGCTGTTGCTGTCGTCGGCGTTGCAGACGGCCGACACGATCGGCGACAGCACGTCGAAATTCGTGTTCGCCGTGCCGTTGTCGCAACCAGCGGTGGGAAGCGGGAGACCCGTTCCTCCGAGGTTGACGACCGTCGAGTTCTGGTCGACTGTCTGCGAGCCCGAACTGCACGCGGTGCTCGTGGAATTGCCCTGCAACGCGTCCGCGGTCAGCGGACCAACGTTTGCGTCGGCGACCGACGAGTCACCGTGTGCCGTCTGGCAGGTGCCGTCATCCGAGATGTTGCCGTTGGAGGTCAGTACGTCGGCGTTGATGCCGCTCGGGCCGCCGATGTGTGCCCCCACCGCCTCGAATGAGTTGGTCGACGAGTTGCTCGTCGTCGACGAGTGCATGCCCAACACGGTCAGGCAGAGCTGGCCTCCGCTCCCGTCACAGAGCTGGTCCAGCCCGTCCTGCAGCGGCTGAAGCGGGCCATCCTTCGACTCACCGGGCTTGGTGGTCACCTGGATGACCGGCTGGCCGAACAGATAGGCCAGCGTCACGCTGCCGTTGTAGCCGCTCGAGCCCTGGTCACCACGAGAGTCACCAAGGACCACTTCCTCCCCGTTCTGGGACGGGTCGCTCGAGTACGGGTTGCTGCTTCCCGGATTCAAGTCGACCACCGCATCGGTGCCCTGACCGTGCGGCGTCGTCCCGTGCAGGGGCGGTGTGTAGGTGGGTGGCACACCGGCCCGGGTGTCGCTTGACGTGGTGCTGCCGCCGCTCGACCCGGCGCTACCACCCGCACCATTCCCGACACCGAGACTGTTCAACAGATCATTCACCTGGTTCGCGGAGGCCAGCGTGGGCACGCCGACCACCATGGCCAGGACCGTCGCGAACGCCGCTACCGCGGTCGCACGCCTCCTTCTACGAAGCGATCTCCTCCGCTTCCGATACATCACGCCTCCTCGCTTGTACGCACAGCGATTGCTGGTTCCACTACATCCCCCGCCGCGTTCACGGCGATTTGCTGCTTATACCTAGTTTTCGGCATATGCCAATCAGGCCTTGAGCGCCCGGGCCGCGGGTTGGCGGCCTCCGATAGCCTCGCTAGGCATGAGCGCGCCGGAATTGGCCAGTGTCGATGGACGAATTGTCGAGACGCCGGAGGCCCGGATCCCGGCCGCGGACGACGGCCTGCTTCGCGGCGATGGCGTCTTCGAGGTGATCCGGTTGTATTGGGGCAGGCCCTTCGCACTCGCCGAGCACCTCGACCGTCTCGAGCGATCCGCGTCCGCGATCGAGCTCCCGATCGACCGCTCCGCCCTCGAGGACGAGATCGCCGCGCTTCTCGAGGAGTTCGGCGAGCACGAGGCCCAGCTGCGGCTGGTGGCGACGCGCGGCGGGCACCGGCTCGCCTTCACCGAGAACCTTCCGCCCTACGCGGACAGCAAGTCGATCACCGTCGCCATCGTCACCTACTCCCCGACCGAGATCCTGAATGGGGTCAAGTCCCTCTCCTACGCCGCGAACATGCAGGCCAGCCGGCTGGCGGCGGCGCGCGGCGCCGACGAAGCGATCCTCGTCCGCCCGGACGGGGTCGTCCTCGAGGCACCGACATCGACGATCTTCTGGGTTACGGGCGACGGCCGGCTGCGGACCCCGAGCCTCGACGTCGGGATCCTCGCCTCGATCACCCGCGACCGGCTGGTCCGGGAGCTCGACGTCGAGGAGGGCACCTACCCCCTCGATGACCTGGAGGCAGCGAGCGAGGCCTTCCTGGCCTCGACCGTGCGCGAGGTCCAGGCGATCTCGGCGGTAAATGAGACAAAGCTGGCAGACTGTCCCGGCAAGCGGACCCAGGAAGCCGCCGAGACCTTCTCCGCGATCCTCGATCGCGAGCTCGCCGCCTCCGCCTCGAGCTGAACCCGAGTTGGATTTCCAGCTGACAGACGAACAGCGCCTGATCGCCGAGACCGCACGCGACTTCGCGGACGACTACATCGTGCCCCGCGTTCGCGACAACGACCGGGCCGGGCGCTTCGACCGGGAGCTCGCCTCGAGGCTCGGCGAGATGGGCTACCTGGGAGCCCCCGTCTCCGAGGAGTACGGCGGCCGCAGCCTCGACTACCTGAGCTACGCGTTGATCGTCGAGCAGGTCGGCCGCGCGGATTCGTCCGCCCGCACGGTCGTCTCGGTCCAGACCTCGCTGGTCGCCGGCTCGATCGAGCGCTGGGGGACGGAGGAGCAGAAGCGGGAGTGGCTGCCGCGGCTCTGCTCGGGCGAGGCGCTCGGCTGCTTCGCGCTCACCGAGCCCGACGCCGGCTCGGACCCGGCGAGCCTGCGCACGCGCGCCACCAAGACCGACTCCGGCTGGACGATCACCGGGAACAAGATGTGGATCTCGATGGGCAACGTGGCCGACGTCGCCCTCGTCTTCGCCCAGACGGATCCCGAGAAGAAGCACCGGGGCCTCGCCTGCTTCCTGGTGCCGACCGCGAACGAGGGCTACACCTCGCAGGAGATCCACGGCAAGCTCGGCCTGCGCTCATCGGACACTGCCGAGATCTCGCTCGACGAGGTCGAGGTCCCCGACGAAGCGATGCTCGGCGAGATCGGAGACGGCTTCAAGGTCGCGATGAGCGCGCTCGACAACGGTCGCTACAGCGTCGCCGCCGGCTGCGTCGGGATCTGCGACGGCTGCGTCGATGCCTCGGTCAGCTACGCCAAGGAGCGCCGCCAGTTCGGTGTGCCGATCGCGAGCTTCCAGCTGGTCCAGGAGCTGATCGCCGACATGATCGTCAAGCGCGACGCGGCCCGGCTGCTGGTCTACCGCGCCGGAGAGCTAAAGGACCGCGGTGTCCGCAACACGGTCGAGACCTCGATCGCCAAGTACTACGCGACGGAGGCGGCCGTCGATTGCGCCAACGCGGCGATCCAGGTGCACGGGGGCTCGGGCTACGTCGACGACTACCCGGTCGAGCGCTATCTCCGTGACGCTCGCGTCACCACTCTGTACGAGGGCACCTCCCAGATCCACAAGCTGATCATCGGGCGCGACGCGACCGGGATCAACGCGATGGTGCCCCCTGTATCCGAGGGTGCTCCGCAGGCGAAGCCGAGGAGCAACCCGATTAGTTCTGATTCGTGAAGGTCGGCGTAGTCGGGGCCGGCACGATGGGTGCCGGGATCGCGCAGATTGCGGCGCTCGGCGGCTACGAGACCCTGCTCTACGAGATCGACGAGAAACAGCTCGAGCGGGGCCTCGAGATGATCCGCAACGGCATGCGCCGCGGTGCGGAGCGGGAGCGCTGGACGGAGGAGCAGGCGGCGGAGGCCCTGGAGCGCCTCCGCAGCGACACCCTCATCGAGCTGCTCCGCGAGTGCGAGCTGGTGATCGAAGCGGCGCCCGAGGACCTCGACCTGAAGCGGAACCTCTTCGACCGGCTGGCCTCGGTCTGCGGCCCGGAGACGGTGCTTGCCACCAACACATCCTCCCTCTCGGTCACCGCCATCGCAGCGGCGGTGCCCGCCCCGGAGCGGATCGTCGGCATGCACTTCTTCAATCCGCCCGCCCTGATGCAGCTCGTCGAGATCGTCGCGGGCGACGAGAGCGGTGAGCCGGCACTCGAGCTCGCCACCGAGGTCGCCGGCGGGATGGGCCGCACACCGATCCGAGCCCGCGACTCCGTGGGCTTCGTCGCCAACCGCTGCGTCCGGCCCTTCTTCCTCGAGTCGCTGCGGATGCTTGGCGACGGCGTCGCGCCCCACGACGAGATCGACCGGATCGTCCGGCTCGGGGCCGGGCTGCGGATGGGCCCGTTCGAGCTCATGGACCTGATCGGGATCGACGTCAACTTCGCCGTCGCGAAGTCATTCTGGGAGCAGTCATTCGGCGAGCCTCGCTGGCGGCCCAGCCCGATCCACGAGCGGATGGTCGCCTCGGGTCGGCTCGGCCGGAAGACCGGCCGCGGCTTCTACTCCTACGAGAAGGGCGAGCCGCACCGGCCCCGCGACCCGGACGTGAACGGCGAGCGCCCGATCTTCGACGAGGACGAGCTGGAGGGCATCGCGGGCCCGAATGCTCCGGCGGTGCTCACCCGGCTCGGCTCGACGATCGCCAACGAGGCCTGCTTCGCCCTGGGGGAACGCGTCGCCTCGGCGGAGGACATCAACACCGCGATGCGCCTCGGCTACAACTGGCCGATCGGGTCGCTCGAGTGGGGCGAGCGGCTGGGCTGGAGCCGGGCACTCGGCGTCCTCGAGGAGCTCCGCGAGCTGCAGGGCGACGCCTATCGACCGGCGCCGCTACTCAGAGAGCGGGCTGGCGGCTAGCTCCTCACGGGTCCAGCGGCGACGCCCTGGAAGGCGTCCCTCGGCGGAGAGCCAGGAGCCGGCGAGGATCAGGGCGAGGCCGCCGATCGTGGCGGCGGTGATCTCCTCGGAGAGGAAGACGCTGCCGTAG
The DNA here is from genome assembly GCA_046765935.1 of Actinomycetota bacterium. Taxonomy (GTDB): domain Bacteria; phylum Actinomycetota; class Thermoleophilia; order Solirubrobacterales; family 70-9; genus DASUPK01. Next base: position 7,379 of record JBKPTM010000134.1, read on the forward strand.
ACGATCGCGAAGCCCGGCGCTACAT
>JBKPTM010000135.1:0-1679 GCA_046765935.1 Actinomycetota bacterium
GTGCTGGAGAACGGGCGGATCGTGGAGAGCGGCACGCACGACGAGCTGATCGCCGCCGGTGGCCGGTACGCCGAGCTGTACGGAACCTGGGCCGAAGTGGCAGCCTGAGGCGGCGCGACGTGCGCGCCTTTGGCCTGACTCAGGTCCCTGCGGGTAGCGCCGCCGCTTTATCCAGGGCCGACGCCGCCGGAGCTGCCGCCCGAGGACCCGGACGATCCGGAGGAGCCGGAGGTCCCGGAGCCGGTGCTGCCGCCGCTGGTGCCGGGGGTCCCGCCGGCGGTGCCACCCGAGGTGCCGCTGGTGCCGGAGGAGGACGTGCTGGGCGCGCTCGGGACGACCGTGCCGCCGCTGCTCGCGGAGCTGGATGAGCTGGAGCTGCTCGTGCTCGTGCCAGTTGAGGTGATCGGCTGGCCGCACTGCTTCAAGCCGTAGGCCGAGGCGGCCTGCTCGGCCTGGGACTTGGCGTTGTCGAGCTCGGACTCGAATTGGGTCGTGTCCTCGCCTCGCTGCAGGGCCAGACCGATCTTCTTGCCGGCTGAGACCTCGTCCGACATGGCCTGCAGGAAGGCGTCGAGGTTCGTGTCCGAGGGCGGGTTGAGCTGCTTGATCTGGTCGACCACGCCCTGGCGGAGCTGGGCGATCTGGTCGGCCTCGGTGAGGCCCTGGCCGGAGGCGGCGAACTGCTCGATCGAGCTGTCCGCCTCCGCGCAGATCGAATCCGCCTGGGCGATGAACTCGGCACCACCCTGGCTCGGCTGGCTCGTGGTCGGAGCCACGATCGGGGTCTCCGGAGAGCTGTCGCCGCCGCAGGAAGCGAGCGCCAGCCCTGCTCCCACCGCCGCGACCGGGACGAAAACTCGTCGCAGGCGCCACATAGAGCCGCGCAAGGTAGCAACTATCTCAGAGGCGTCCATGAGCGGAGAGAGGGCCGGATGAAGGGGATCGTGAGCACTTTTCCGGCCATAAGCCGGGAAAACGCTCACGATTCGAGTCGGACTCCGGGGCTAGGATTCGAACCTAGGTTTCGCGGTCCAGAGCCGCGCGTCCTACCGCTGGACGACCCCGGAAGGCGGCGAGAACGATAGCGAGTCGCCTGGTGTTCGATTTCAGGATTCGGTGAGCTCGGCGAGGTCCGAATCCGCGTCCCCGAGCAGCGCCTTCGCCTCCTCCCCGCCGACATCGACGCCCTCGGCCAGCAGCGTCCTCGCGTGCGCCAGGTCCTCCGACCGCTGGACGGTCAGCGCGCCCGCCACCTTCCCGTCCTTCACGTAGAAGACCGCGAATTCGCCGGCATCGCGATCGCCGCGCCAGATCACCTCGTCCCAATCCGTCGCCGGCCCCACGTACTCCAGGCCCGCCCAGTCGGCCAGGTCGCTGAAGAAGTACGGCACCACGTCATACGGCTTCGCGTCCCCCGCCATCGCACGCGCGGCGTGCTGTCCCTGCTGCATCGCCACGTCCCAGTGCTCGACGCGAATCCGCCGGCCATGGACCCCGCTGTCGTATGAGCAGACGTCGCCGGCGGCGAAGATCCCGTCCACGGAGGTCTGCAGCGTCTCGTCGCAGCGGATCCCGCCGTTCTCCTCGTCGATCTCGAGGCCCGCCTTCTGGGCAAGCATCACGTCCGGCCTCACCCCCGCCCCGACGACGACCATGTCGCCCTCGATGGTCTTGCCGCT
>JBKPTM010000136.1:0-7103 GCA_046765935.1 Actinomycetota bacterium
CCTCACAGAGGCGCTCGGGCGCATCCAGCATCGGCCAATGCCCCGAGCCCTCGAACTCGACGTAGCGTCCCTGCCGCACGATCTGATGGGCGCGGCGCCCGTGGGCGACCGGGATCACCGGATCGTCCGTGCCCCACACGATCAGGGTCGGAAGCTGATCGGCGAGGTAGAGCCGGTCGAGCGCGGAGACCCGTTGTCCGTCCGGGTCGATCACCGACCGCATCGTGTGGATGAAGGCGTCGCTCGCGCCCTCCTCCGTCAGCGAGGCGTAGCCGCGGGCGAACTCGGCGAGGTCCGGACCCGCCTCGAGGCCGAGCTTGGCGGCAACCGAGCGAACGGCATCGCCCGCCCGCACCGGCCACTCGCGCGCCAGGAGCGGCAGGACCCATTCGCTGCCCGGCAGCACCGCAGCGCGCAGCAGCGGATGAACCCCCTTGCCCAGACCGCCTGAGGCGATCAGCGCCATCCGCTCGGTGTACTCCGGGAAGAGGTAGGCGAACTGCATCGCGATGCCGCCGCCGAAGGAGTGACCGATCACGGTTCCGCGCTCGAAGCCGAGCACGGCGAGTAGGTCGCGGACGCCGGCGGCGTAGGCGCCGAGGGAGTAGTCGCCGCGAGGCTTCGCGGAGCGGCCGTGGCCGATCAGGTCGGGCGCGACCACCGTGTAGCGCTCGGCGAGCTGCGGCATCACCCTCCGCCAGGCCTCCGAGGTCGACGTGATGCCATGAAGCAGCACGATGAGCTGATCGCCCTCGCCGGCGGACCGAAATCCAACCCGGTGACCGTGAAGCTCGATCTCCTCGTAGGGCGCGAACTCGAGCCCTTCGACTGCCGCACTCATTGACGCCTCCTCGCTGCCCTTTCGCCTACCCGGCATCACTGGATGTGAACGCCGGAGATGGCGCGGGAGATGACCAGGCGCTGGATCTCCGAGGTGCCCTCGAAGATCGTCCAGATCTTGGCGTCGCGGTGCATCCGCTCCACCGGGAACTCGCGCGAGTACCCGTTGCCGCCCAGGATCTGGATGGCGCGCTCGGTCGCCCAGACGGCGACCTCGCCGGCCTTGAGCTTCGACATCGAGCCCTCGGCGGCCTCGAAGTCCTTGCCGTTCTTGCCCATCCAGGCGGCGCGGTGCACGAGCAGCCTGGCGGCGTCGATCTCCATCTTCATGTCGGCGAGCGCGAAAGCGATGGCCTGGTTCTCGACGATCTTGCGGCCGAAGGCCTCGCGCTCCTTGGCGTAGTCCAGCGCGTACTCGTACGCGGCCCGCGCGATCCCGACGGCCTGCGCGCCGACTGTGGGACGCGAGAGCTCGAAGGTGCGCATCGCGGCCTGGCCCTTGGCGCTCTTGCCCTCGCGGGCCTTGGCGAGTCGCTCGTCGAGCCTCTCCTTGCCGCCGAGCAGGCAGGAGCCCGGAACGCGGCAGTCGTCGAGATGGACATCGGCCGTGTGGGAGGCGCGGATGCCGTGCTTCTTCACCTTCGCGCCCTGCTCGCAGCCCTTCGTGCCAGGCGGGATGACGAAGGCGGCGTGGCCGCGCGAGCCGAGCTCGCGATCGACCGAGGCGATCACGACGTGGACGTTCGCGATGCCGCCGTTGGTGGCCCAGGCCTTCTGGCCATTGATGACCCACTCGTCCTTGCCCTCGTCGTACTTCGCGGTGGTCCGGTACGCGGAGACGTCCGACCCGGCGTCGGGCTCGGACGCGCAGAAGGCGCCGACCTTGACGTCATCGGGGGTCCCGAAGCACTGCGGCACCCACTCGACCATCTGCTCGGGCGTGCCCGAGCCGTAGATACCCGCGACCGCGAGGGTGGTCCCGAAGATCGACATGCCGATGCCGGCGTCGCCCCAGAAGAGCTCCTCGTTGACGAGCGGGAAGGTGAGCCCGGACGGGTCGGCCCAGAACTGCGCGATCGCCTCGAAGCCGTAGAGGCCGATCTTCGCGGCTTCCTGCACGACGGGCCAGGGGAACTCCTCCTTCTCGTCCCACTCGTGAGCGGCGGGGCGGACGGTCTGCTCGGCGAATCCGTGTGCCCACTCCCGGATGTCCTGCTGGTCCTGGGAGAGCTCGAGGGAGAACGGCGTATCGCCGACCTCGATGCCGAGTTGCTCGGAGATCTGCCCCTCTATCTGCCCGCCGCCATTCTGGTCAGTGGAGGAAGTCTGCTCTTCGGTCGCCATTTCCCCGTGTCTCTCCTTTGTCGGTGCCTGGGTGGTCTAAATTCCTACCGAGAGTAGCAAAATGCTACCCTGAGTAGGAATAGTGGAAACGGGGACTTCGTCACACATCCGGAAGCGCGCGGCCCACCTGGGGCCGGAGCGCCGGCGTCCGGAGGTCCTCGACGCCGCGCTCGAGCTGTTCCTCGTGGGCGGCTACGACGGCACCTCGATGCAGGCGGTCGCCGACAAGGCGGGGGTGACCAAGCCGGTCGTCTATGCCTGCTTCGACAGCAAGGACGAGCTGTTTCGCTCCCTGCTGCGCCGCGAGGAGGCGCGGATCCTCGCCGAGATCCAGGGCGCCTTCGAGGACGCCGATCTTTCCGATCCCGAGACGACCCTGACCGAGGGCTTCATCGGCTTCCTGCGGGCGGTCGGCGAGTCGCCCGACGTCTATCGGCTGATCTTCATGGGGGAGGGCGGGGGCAACGCGGCCGTCGCCGATCGAATCCGCCGCGGGCGCCAGGCGCAGGTCGACGCGCTCAGCCGGCTCGCCAGGCGCTGGCTCGAGCCTCGCAATGGCACCACCTCGAAGGCTGAGATCGACAGGACGGCGCGTCTGATGGGCAACTCGATCGCCGGCCTGGCCGAGTCCGGCGCTCGCCTGCTGCTCTCCGGTGAGGACGACTGGACGCCGGAGACGCTCGGTCGCGAGCTCGGCAGGATCGCCGCGGCTGCACAAGCGGCCGTCTGACCAACTACGGTTCCGTAGGAAATGGCGAAGAGCTCGGCGAAGCCGCGCCGTTACGCGCCCCGGATGCCGCCCGAGGAGCGCCGCGAGCAACTGCTCGACGCGACCCTCTCCCTGATTGCCGAGAAGGGCTACGAGTCGGTCTCGATGGAGGGGATCGCGCGGCGGGCGGGGGTGACGAAGCCGGTTGTCTACGACCTGTTCGGCTCGTTTGCCGACCTGCTCGAGGCCTTGTTCGAGCGCGAGGAGGAGCGGGCCCTGGCGCAGCTCGCCGAGCTGATGCCCGCGCCGGCCGAGGATGCGAACCCGGCCCAGGTCCTGGTGCTCGGCCTCGACGCTTTCCTGCGTGCGATCGAGGCGCGTCCAGATGCGTGGCGGCTGTCCCTGATGCCGATCGAGGCGCAGCCGGTGATCGTCCGCGAGCACGTCGAGCGGGACCGGACCGCTGTCGCCAAGCAGCTCGCCTCGATCGTGCGCTGGGGGGTCGAGCGCCTCGAGGTACCGATCTCCGACGTCGACCTGCTCGTGCAGACGATCATCGTGCTCGCCGAGCAGGCGGGCCGCCAGCACCTCGCGGACCCCGAGCGCTACCCGCGCGAGCGGTTCACCGCCTTCACCGCCAGCCTGCTGGAGGGCGTCCAGGAGCGCTGATCAAGGGACCATTACGCGCACGACGGCCGGCGGAATTCGCCAACACTCGGGGTCGCCCGGCGCCATCGCGTAGGCGACACGCTGGTGGTTCGGCCCGACATGCGGGCCATAATTTCTCTGCGATCGAGACCAGGGCAGAGGAGAGCGGACCTGAGGCGGTCCTGCCTTCGCGCGAGCAGGCGGCCGAGCTGATCCCGCCGCGCGGCGGGATCACCTGGCGGATCGCGGGAGATGCGCGCCTCTTCGCCGCCTCCGGTTACGCACTGCTGCTCCAGGTCGCCCACCCGACCGTCGGCGCTGGCGTCGTCCAGCACTCGGACTTCAAGGCGGATCCGTGGGGAAGGCTGGTGCGCACCCTCGACTACACGAGCTCGGCGATCTACGGCGGTCCGGAGCTCGCCTGGCGGATGGGCCGGCGGGTCCGGGAGATGCACAGGCCGATCCGGGGAGTGCGGCCGGACGGCCAGGCCTACCGCGCGCTCGAGCCCGGGCCGTGGGCATGGGTGCACGCCACCCTGGCGGAATCGATCGTCCGCGGCCATGAGCTCTTCTGTGGCCCCCCGCTCACCGCATCGGAGACCGAGGCCTTCTGGTTCGAATGGCGGCGGCTGGGCCGGCTGATCGGGGTCCGCTACGAGGACCTGCCAGAGAGCTGGCCGGGGCTGGTCGCCTACTTCGACCGGATGGTGGACGAGGCGCTCGAGAACACCGAGGCGGCCCAGGACGTGCTCGCCTCGCTGCTCGACCCGGCGGCCCCGCCGCTACCGGGGCTGCGCCGCGAGTGGATCTGGCGGGCGGTCCGCCTGCCCTCCACCAGGGCGGGCTTGCTCGCGAGCCTCGGGATGCTGCAGCCGACGCTCCGCGAGCGGCTCGGAGTGAGGTGGAGTCCGAGCAGGGAGCGCCGCTTCCGGGCGCTCGCCGCCCTCGCCCGGCGGTCCCGGCCGTTGATGCCTCCGCCTGCGCGCCGCTTCGGCCTCCACTACCTGCGCTGGCGCCGCGAGGCGATCGCCGCGGCGCCTTAGCGGAGGCTGTCCTGGACCACTAGGTCTTGGTGCGGTAATGGAGGTGGGCGGCGCCGCTGCCGAAGCGACGCTCCTCGAGCAACTCGAGGTCGAGCCGCAGGCCGCCGGGTAGCCAGTGGGTGCCGCCGCCGACGATCACCGGGTGGATCACCTGGTGAAGCTCGTCAACCAGCCCGGCCCGGAGCGCCTCGGCCGCGAGCCCGGGGCCGCCGACGCTGAGGTCGGCGTCGGCCGACTTCTTCAGCTCGCGGACGGCGTCGGGATCGAACTCGGACTCGATCCGCGTGCGCGGCGTCGACGGCGAGTCGAGCGTGCGCGAGTAGACGACGTTGTCGGTGCGCTGCCAGATCTCGGCGAAGTCGCGGATGTACTCGGGCTGCTCCGCGAGATCCGGCGGGTCCTGCCAGTAGCTCATCGTCTCGTACAGCCGGCGGCCGTAGAGGTGGGTGCCGAGCGGACGCTCGAGCTCGTTGAAGAAGGTGTGCAACTCCTCGTCGGGCTCGGTCCAGTCGAAGTTCCCCTGCTCGTCGTTGATGTAGCCGTCGAGCGAGGTGTTCATGGCGTAGATCAGTTTTGGCATCTCAACCTCCTTTCCCTTCCAGACCGCCGGTGGAGCCCAGACTCATCGGCACTGCCCGGGTGGCGCTAGGCTGCCGCGCTCAACTTTCAGAGAACAGGAGGCGTCATGTCGGTCGAGGAGACGCTCGGGCAGTTCGCGGAGACGGAGGGCACCGAGCCCTTCCAGCTGCAGGGTTCGAAGATGCTCAAGGTCGAGCTGGCGGACGAGACCATCCAGGCGAAGCTGGGCTCGATGGTGGCCTACCAGGGCGATGTCAAGTTCGAGCACGCCGGCTCGGGTGGCCTCAAGCGGATGGCGAAGAAGGCGATGACGGGCGAGGGCGCCGAGCTGATGAAGATCTCCGGCAACGGCGAGGTGTTCCTGGCCGACCTGGCCCAGGAGATCCAGCTCGTGAAACTCTCAGGTGAGGCGATCACCGTCAACGGCGCCAACCTCCTGGCCTTCGACGCCGACATCGACTGGGACATCAAGAAGGTGGAGGGCGTCTCCGGCTTCATGGGCGGCGGCCTATTCAACACGCACCTCTCCGGCTCCGGCTACGTCGCATTGCTCTCCGACGGCCCGCCGGTCCTGATCGAGGTCGATGGCGAGAGCACGTACGCCGACCCGCAGGCGGCCATCACCTGGTCCGAGGGCGTGACGACCTCCGTGAAGACCGACGTCAACCTGAAGACCTTCATCGGCCGCGGCTCGGGGGAGACGGTGCAGATGTCCTTCGGCGGCAAGGGATGGGTGCTGATCCAGCCCTCCGAGGGCCGGGTCACCAGCGCGGCGGCGGGAGGGTCGGGCACATCGAGCGCGAGCGGCGCGCTGGGGAAGTTGCTTTCCGGCTAGTTACGTCGGTTTAGTCGTCATTGCCCAGACGGCGACCAGGCAGGCGATCAGGAAGAGCGAGACCAGGCCGGTCGCGACGCGGACCGAGATGCTCGGTGCGCCACCCCCGCCGCGATTGATCCTGCGAACGACGATTCCCCCGATCACGAGCGAGATGATCAGCAGCAGGAAGCCCATGTCGGAGACGCCGAAGCCGATGCCGATCCAGCTCACATCCGAGTCCTCCAGGTGCTCCTTGTTGGCGATCCACTGGGCGCCGCCGCGCATCGCGATGTACCCGGGAATGGCTCCGTAGAACAGGCTCATGAAGCCGAGCTTCGTCAGCGGACCCGAGCCGCTGCGCCAGGCCGCGATCAGCGAGACCGCGGACAGGGTCAGCGCCCCGACCAGGAGCATCGCGCCCAGGATGTGGACGAAGAGCGGCAGGTCCCACGAGTCGGGCCGGGTGATGGACGCGAGTGTCGTCACGACGCTCATGCCCAGGGCTTCCAGACCATGACGACGAGCAGGGCGGTGAACCAGAAGACGCGCATCCAGTGCGCGAACAGGGTTCGGCGATCGATCGCGACCGCCGAGTCGTCACCCGCCGGCTGGATCCCGCGGCTGGCGCGGGCGCCCGAGCCCGTCGCGAGCACCCAGAGGACGAGCGCGGCGATGATCCAGCCGTCCCAGATCTCGTACTGCGGCCGGTTGAGGGCCAGCCAGATGCCGAAGACCAGCGTGCCCAACCCGCCGACGCCCCAGAGGATCTCGGCCACCAGCCGGACGGTCCGGTTGACCGGCCCGCCCAGCGCGAACGATGAGTAGATCACGATGCCGCCCGCCAGGAAGAAGGCCGCAAGCACGTGGAAGAAGAGGAGCGCGTGGTACATCGAGCGGCGCGATCCTACCCCTCGCTCGGGCGGAAACTCCGCTCAGGTCCCGTGGTAGACGCGGATTCGCTCCGCCCATTCGTCGAGCTTGCGCTCGGCGGACCCCGCGTCGGCGGCGTCCCCGGCGCGCAGCATGTGGACCGTCCTCGTCACGCCGGCACGCTCGTAGCGCTCCAGGACCTCGGGATCCCGCGGTGGGATCTGCAGGCTGACCGGGATCCGCCCGCGCCCCG
>JBKPTM010000137.1:0-5009 GCA_046765935.1 Actinomycetota bacterium
CCTATCTCCTGATCTTCGGCGAGCTCCCCACCCCCGCCCAGCTCGAGCGCTGGACCTTCGACGTCACCCACCACACCTTCGCCCACGAGGACATCAAGAAGTTCAACGAGGGCTTCCGCCACGACGCGCACCCGATGGGGATGCTGCTCGCCAACGTCGGCGCCCTCTCCACCTTCTATCCGGACGCCAAGCACATCGACGATCCGGAGGAGCGCTACATGGCGGCGATCAGGCTGATCGCCAAGATGCCGACGCTCGCCGCCTGGGCCTACCGGCACAGCATGGGGCTCCCGTACGTCTATCCGGACAACGAGCTCAGCTACTCCGAGAACTTCCTCTCGATGCTGTTCAAGATGGAGAACACCTTCAAGCCGGATCCCCGGATCGCGAAGGCGCTGGACGTTCTGTTCATCCTGCACGCCGATCACGAGCAGAACTGCTCGACGAACGCGGTCCGCTCGGTCGGGTCGTCCGGGGTGGATCCGTACTCGGCGGTCGCCGCAGGCGTCGCCGCCCTCTATGGCCCGCTCCACGGCGGTGCCAACGAGGCCGCGCTACGGATGCTCCGCAGGATCGAGAAGGTCGAGAACATCCCGGACTTCCTCGAAGGCGTGAAGAACCGCGAGGAGAAGCTGATGGGCTTCGGTCATCGGGTCTACAAGAACTACGACCCGCGGGCCCGGATCATCAAGAAGCACGTCGAGGAGGTGCTCGAGGCGACCGGGGACAACCCGCTGTTGGACGTCGCGGTCGAGCTCGAGAAGCGCGCCCTCGACGACGAGTACTTCACCTCGCGCAAGCTCTATCCGAACGTCGACTTCTACTCCGGCCTGATCTATGAGGCGATCGGCGTCCCGAACGACATGTTCACGGTGATCTTCGCGATCCCCCGCACCTCCGGCTGGATCGCCCAGTGGATGGAGCAGAACGAGGACCCGGAGCTGAAGATCGCGCGGCCGCGCCAGATCTACCAGGGGCGGCGCGACGTGGACTACACGGCTCCCGAGGACCGCGACGGCCCCGAGAAGATCACGGGTCCGCCGGCGAAGCGGCCGAAAAAGCCTCGGCGCGGCGCCTGAGCGTCAGGCGGGCGGCCGTTAGGCTGCCCGCCGGTGAGCTGGAAGGTCACCGTCAGACACGGGAGCGATGTGGGGCGCGAGAAGTTCGGCTCGCTCGACGAGGCGATCGGTGAGGTGCGGCGGCGCGTCGAGCAGATCCAGTGGGAGGATCGGCTGCCCCACATCAGCATGCTCCGGGAGTTCACGCCCCAGGAGCAGGTCCAAGCTCGGATCGAGATCTCGGGCCCAGGTCTGATCCGCAGTCCCGAAGGCGGCATCGACGTGATGGGCGACGGCAGTGCGATCGCCTACACGGGCTCGGTGCGCAAGGAGAAGCTCGACGCGGACTCGCTTGATGACGCATTCGAGCGGCTGCGAGACGCGCTCTCTCGCTAGACGGCGCAGATAATCTGGCCGCGATGGCCGAGAGCGTTGAAGCCGGGCGCCGCGTGCGCCTGCCGAGCGGGGCGGGACGGCCGATCCAGGTGTTCATCAACGGCCTCGAGCAGCGGGAGGGACCGGACTACACGGTCCACGGTCACGAGATCGTCTTCACCCGGCCGCTCGTCAAGGAGAAAGTCAGCAGGAGCCGCTGGCTCGCGATGACCCTGGGTCTCTTCGGCAGCTACGGCAAGAACGAGACCGTCGACGTGCACTTCCGCCGTGGCGGCAAGACACAGGTGATCTCGGACGCGAAGGTCGTCGACTGATGCGCGTCTGCCTGATGATCGAGGGGCAGGAGTCGGTCTCCTGGGAGGACTGGGTCGCCCTGGCCAAGGCCTGCGAGGAGAGCCCGATCGAGGCGCTCTTCCGCTCGGACCACTACCTCTCGGTGATGGGGCAGAACGATCGCGGCTCGCTCGATGCCTGGGCGACGATCGCCGGCCTGGCGGCGGTGACGACGGAGCTCAGACTCGGGACGCTCGTGTCGCCCGCGACCTTCAGGCATCCGTCGGTGCTGGCCAAGAACGTCGTGACCGCGGACCACATCTCGGGTGGCGGGCGGATCGAGCTCGGGATGGGCACCGGCTGGCTGGAGGCCGAGCACGCCGCCTACGGCTTTCCCTTCCCGCCGATGGGCGAGCGGTTCGCTTTGCTCGAGGAGCAGATCGAGATCGTGCGACGCCAATGGGACGAGGGAGCCCTCGAGTTCAGGGGGAAGCACTACGAGCTCAGCGGCAATGCGCTCCCCAAGCCCCTGTCGCCTCCCAACATGATCGTCGGCGGCCGGGCGAAGCCCCGCAGCCTGAGACTCGCCGGCCGGTGGGCCGACGAGTACAACCTGGTGATGATGACCGCGGAGGAGTGCGCCGATGCGGTTCCCAAGGTCAATAAGGCGTGGCAGGAGGCCGGGCGACCGGAGCCGGTGATCTCGCTGATGACGAGCTGCATCATCGGCTCGGACGAGGTCGACCTGCTCGAGCGCGCCCACGCCACCGCCGAGGTCCGCGGGGACGACGCGACCGATCCCGAGGCCTATCTCGAGGCCGAGCGTCCGAACACCCTGGCCGGGACGGTCGCGCAGATCCGCGAGCGGCTCACCGAGCTGGAGGGGATCGGGGTGCAGCGGGTGATGCTGCAGTACCTCACGCACACCGACCTCGACGGGGTCGGCTACATCGCCGAGCTAGCCGAGTACTAGACGGTGGCGGGCTCGCCCGCGCCGAGCCCGGAGAGGTCGGCGACGCGCTCGCGGTGGTCGCGCGGCGTGCCGAGCATCCGGCTGCCCACGCGGCCGCGCTTGAGCCAGAACTGCAGGTCGTGCTCCCAGGTGAAGCCGATGCCGCCGAAGACCTGCAGCGCGGAGGCGGGGACCTCCCAGCCCGCTTCCGATGCGCGGGCACCGGCCATCGCGGCCGCCATGGGCAGCGACTCCGGCTCGGCGTCGGCGGTCCAAGCCGCGTAGTAGGTCAGCGAGCGTGACTCCTCGGTGGCGAGCAGCATCGCAGCGCAGCGGTGACCGACCGCCTGGTAGGCGCCGATCGGCCGCCCGAACTGCTGGCGCTCGCGCGCGTACTCGACGGCCATCTCCATCGTCCGCTGGGCGATGCCGGTGAGCTCGGCGGCGATCGCGATGGCGAGGCGGTCGCGGCCGGCATCCACGTCGCCGGGGAGCGGATCGCCGGCGGGCTCTGAGATCCGGCCGTAGGAGCGGGTCGCGTCGATCGCCTCGAACGTCTCGAAGTCAAGCTCGCTGGCCGGCGCGACGAACGCTCCGTCCGCATGGAAGATCACGGCAACGTCCGCGGTTGGTAGGTCGCAGAACAGGGTGCTCTCGCCCTCGCCATTCGCAGCGTGACCGAAGCCTCCAAAGGCACCCGTCGCCTCCCCGGAGGCGAGCTTCGGCAGCCACTCGGCGCGCTGCTCGTCCGAGCCCGCGGCCGAGATCACCAGCGCAGCTCCGGCGCTGCCCAGAAGGGGAGTGGGAGCGCAGGCGATCCCGCTCTCCTCGAGCAGGACGGCGAGCTCGACCATGCCGAGCCCCTGGCCTCCGTCCTCCTCGGCGATCGCGATCCCCGCCCAGCCGAGCTCTGAGATCTCCTTCCAGAGACCATCGTCGTAGGAGCGGGACTCGGCGAGCTGGCGAACCTTCTCGGGCTTGAAGCGGGAGGCGAGGAACTCGTGCGCTGTGCGCTTGATCTCCTGCTGCTCGTCGTTCAGGTCGAAGTTCACGGCTACCTCAGCCTCGGCAGGCCGAGCACGCGCTCGGCGACGATGTTCTTCAGGACCTCGGTCGTGCCGCCCTCGATCGAGTTGGCGCGGGAGCGGAGGAAGCGGTAGCTCCAGTCGGTGTTCACCCGCATGCCCTCGGGGCCGAGGACGTCGTTGCCCAGCTCGGTCAGCGCCTGGTTGTAGTCGGCCCACTCCCACTTGGCAAGCGAGCCCTCTGGGCCGGGGATCCCGGTCTTCATCGTCTGGGTCAGAGCGCGCAGCGAGCCGAGGCGCATCGCCTCGATCCCGATCTGAAGCTCGGCGATCTTCTGGCGGATGATCGGGTCCTCCTCGAGGCCGCGCTCGCGCACGATCGCGATCAAGTCCTCCATCGTCCGCTTCAGTCCGAGCACCGCTGCGGCGCCGAGGCCGGCGCGCTCGAACATCAGCGTGGTGATCGCCACCTGCCAGCCGCCGCCGACCTCGCCGATGACGTTCTCGTCAGGGATCTCGGCCTCCTCGAGGAAGATCTCGTTGAACTCCGCCTCGCCGGTGATCTGCCGGAGCGGCCGGACGTCGACGTTCGGCTGCTCCATGTCGAGGATGAAGTAGGTGATCCCCTTGTGCTTGGGCGCGTCCTGGTCGGTGCGGGCGAGCAGCATGCAGTACTTGGCCTCGTGCGCGTAGGTCGTCCAGACCTTCTGGCCGGTCACCTTCCAGCTGCCGTCGGTCTTCACCGCGCGGGTCTTGAGCGAGGCCAGGTCCGAACCCGACTCCGGCTCCGAGAATCCCTGGCACCAGATCTCATCGCCGGAGAGGATCGGCTCGAGGTAGCGCTCCTTCTGATCCTCGTCGCCGTGCGCGATCACGACCGGGCCGCCCATCACCAGCCCGAGCACGTTGGCCGGCGCCGGGACCCGCTGGCGGGCGAGCTCCTCGTTGAAGATCGACTGCTCGATCAGCGTGGCGCCCTTGCCGCCGTACTCCTCGGGCCAGGAGATCCCCGCCCAGCCGGCGTCGTGCATCTTCTTCTGCCAGGCGCGGCGGAACTCGAACTCGGCGGCGTCGTCGCCCTCGGGGGCGGGCCCCGGATGGTTCTCCTCCAGCCAGCTCCGGACCTCGTCGCGGAAGGCCGCCTCCGACTCGGTGAGGCTCAGGTCCACGGCCGGAGCCTATCTAACTGGCCGACTGGCCAGTCAGCCTGCGCCGGGCCTCACGAAGCCCGACTCATACGCATAGATCACCGCTTGGACCCGATCGCGGACGCCTAGCTTGTTGAGCAGCCCGTGGACATGGCTC
>JBKPTM010000138.1:0-6035 GCA_046765935.1 Actinomycetota bacterium
TGCCCTACCAGTACGGGAACGAGGCGAACCCGCGCGCCCACTTCGAGGGCACCGCCAAGGAGATCCTCGACGAGCTCGACGAGGTGACGGCCTTCGTCGGCGGGCTCGGCACGGGCGGCACCCTGATGGGCAACGGCCGGCGTTTCAAGGAGGAGAACCCGGAGACCAAGATCGTCGCCGCCGAGCCGATGCAGGGCGAGCTCGTCCAGGGACTGCGCTCCCTCGACGACGGCTTCATCCCGCCGATCATCGACCTCAGCCTGCTCGACCGGAAGATCCTGGTCTCCAACCTCGACGCCATCGTCTGGACGCGCAAGCTGCTGCACGAGGAGGGCATGTTCGCCGGGGTCTCGGCTGGGGCGATCGCATACGTCGCTCACCGCATTGCGTCGGAGTTGGAGGAGGGCAACGTCGTCTTCCTCGTTCCCGACGACGGCTGGAAGTACCTCTCCTCCGGCATCTACACGAAGCCGATCGACGAGCTCGGGGACATCGACTCCACCGTCTGGTGGTAGTCCGGGCCTCGTAGCCTTCCTTGTCCATGTCCGATCCGGAAGCAGTGAAGCGCGTCGTCGCGCGCGTCAAGGAGCTCTCGAAGGACTACGAGCCGCCCACCTTCGATGAGGTGCCCCACCCCGACGCGGCGCTGTTCCTCGCCGCGATCGACCACCAGACCGGATACACGGAGCCGCACGAGGTCGACGGCGAGGGCCCTTACGAGGGCAGCGCCCTGCTCTGGGCGCTCGGGCTGCGGGCGGAGAAGCGCGCCCCGGGGGCGCTCACGGCCCGCTCCCTCCTTGGGGTTCCGGCCGAGGCCATCGCTGCCGTCTTCCGCGCCGGCCAGGACACGCTTCACGACCCGGAGCGGCGAGCGAAGCTCTGGGACGACCTGGCGAAGGGGATGCTCAAGGACTACGGCGGCCAGGCGGAGGCGCTGATCGAAGCGTCCGGCGGCACGCTCGGAGGCCAGGGTGGGGTCCTGTTCCGCCTCAGCCAGTTCGACGCCTTCGCCGACCCGCTGCGGAAGAAGGCCTTCCTCGTCTGCAAGATCTGGGAGCGGCGTGGTTGGCTCGAGGTCTCAGATCCCGAGAACTGGGAGGTCTCGGCCGACAACGTGCTGATGCGCTTGGCCCTGCGCTCCGGCCTGGTCGAGCAGGGCGACGTCGAGGAGGTGCGGGAGGCCACCCGCGATGCCTTCAAGGAGGTCGCCGAGCAGGCCGGGATCTCGCCACCGGTCCTGGACGACCTGCTCTGGGAGAAGGGCCGCGAGGACCCGGACCTGATCGGGAACGAGGCCGGAGACCTGACCGAGCCGCCCCGCCGCGAGGGAATCGTCTTCTACTGATGAAGGTCCCGCGCTCGATCTATGAGGAGATGCTGGAGCACGCCCGCGAGGAGGCGCCCAATGAGTGCTGCGGGATCCTCGGCGGGAAGGACGGTGACGCGACCACGCTCTACCGGGCGACCAACGCCGAGCAGAGCCCGCTTCGCTACACGCTCGACCCGAACGATCTCTTCCGGATCACATTCCGCGAGATCCCCGCGAACGACGAGGAGATGCTGGCGATCTACCACTCCCATACAGCGAGCCCTGCCTATCCCTCGCAGACCGACATCAACCTCGCCACCTATCCGGACTCGATCTACCTGATCCTCTCGCTGGCGGACGGGGAGGAGCCGCTCCGCGGCTTCAGGATCGACGACGGCGAGGTCACCGAGGTGGACCTGAGCGTCGAGTGATGAACGAGTTGATGCGAGGGTGCCCGCCAGGGCAACCCGTTTGATGTCCGCCCCGCTCACCTGCCCCCGGTGCGCGCTCCCGCATTCGATCAACGAGCGCTTCTGCCGCAAGTGCGGGATGCCGCTGGTCTACGCGGGAACCCGCGAGGAGGCGCCGATCACCGAGGCGCACGAGCGAGCGCGCAAGGTGCGGCCGCAGTACGCCCACGGCGACCTGATCCGCGTGACCGGCGCCCGGACGCTCGCCGACGGGGAGATGATCCAGTCGATCCTGCTCGACAACGGGATCCCCTCCATGCTCCGGCGGGCCCGCGGCTTCGACGTCCCGGACTTCCTCGCGGCGGGGCCGCGGGACGTGCTGGTGCCGGAGTCCGGCTACGAGGCGGCGCGCGAACTGCTGGCGGGGAGCGACATGCTCACCGCCGACCCGCCTCCCGAGGGGCTACCCGGGATCGGGTCGCCAGCGCGGCTCGCGGTGGGACTGATCGCGGCGGTGGGAGTTGCCGCCCTGATCGTCTACCTCTTCTATCTCGCCTCCGGCTGAGCGCCGATCCGGCGGCGAAGTTCGTGGTCGCCTGGTGCCGGGGTCGAAGCTCCAGTCCTCTCCCAGGTCGAGATCGAGGTTGAGGTCGAGATCCGGCCGCTCGAGCAGATCGCTGGGTGACTCGCCGTCCGAGTCCGACTGCCGGTAGAGGATCTCGTCCAGGTGCATGCGCCAGGCGCGTTCGATGTCCCGCATTCGCGCCTCGAAGGCGAGCTCGAGGCTCCCGCGCGGGCCATCTCGGTGCAGGCGCGAGGCCATCCGCACGCAGGCATCCGGGCCCGCATGGTTCTCGAGCATGTCGAAGACGGTCCCGCCGAGGATCAGCGCATCGCGTCGACTCGGTGGGAATGCCGGGCGGTCGCCCTCCCGCAGCCGAGTGATCACCGCCGCGCGGAAGAGCGCGGTCTGCGCGGTGAAGTACTGCGCGGCGCCCTCGATCAGCCAGGCCCAGCGCAGGTACGCAAGAAAGCGCTTCGGCGTCCACATCGGAGGGAGGGCGGTGTTGTTGGCCGCCAGGACGATCTGGCAGTACATCCGCTCGGCGGTGCCGCGGAGGGCAAGCAGCGAGTCCTCGCCGGCTGAGCGCCGCTCCATCCAGGAGTCGTTGAGGGTGTGGATCTCGCCGTCCATCGGCCAGCCCGCCAGGTATCGGCGCGCCGCCGGGGCGGCCGACCAGCGGACCGCGGGGAGCAGGGGGTGGGCGGCGGAGAGCCAGGCCGGGTTGTCGTGCACGACGATGGTGACGTTGCCAGGGACGTCCTCGAAGCGCTCCTCCAGCCGCAACCTCAGGTCCTCGAGCCCATCGAGCACGCGGTGCGCGCAGGCGAGGTCGGCGTCGTCGTGGCGCGCGGTGAAGCTCAGAGAGTCGGTCTCGATCCAGGTCATCGGCGCAGCGGTTGACTCGTCGGCGGTGTTTGGGGCCGACAGTGATGTTGAGGCTACTCGGGGGTCCCGGCGGCACGGGCGCGCTCGAGGTCGAGCTCGGTCCGCACGCCCAGGCCCATCAGGGCATCGTGCGCTTCCTCGAGGCTCGCCGCGGGGGAGACCGCGGTTGCCAGGGGGATGGCGGAGCTGGCCGCAGCGACCGGGTCGAAGAAGAAGGTGAGCGCCCCGAGCGGGGTCAGCTCGACCGTTCGGCGCCCGCCGCGGATCGGGACGCTGCCCCGCTCCCCGCGTGCGCAGCGAACCGCCATCAGGCTCGCCTCGGTCGGGACTGCTTTGCCAGCCGCCTCGACCAGATCGCATGCATCCGGGGTGAGGCCCCACGCTCCGAGCAGCGCGCCTGCGGACTGCAGCTCGGTGAGCCGCTTCAGGACCTCCTCGGGCGTCAGCTCCCCGTCGCAGCCGGGGCCGTAGACGGCCCCGAGGACGTCGCCGTCCCAGCCCTCCGGAGCTGCGTCGGTGCGAGCCGCGCCTCGTGCCAGGAAGAGGCCAGCGGAGAGGACGATCGCGTCGCAGAGCGGGCTGGCGAGTCCCGGCTCGTCGCCGTGCGCCAAGACGTCGCCTCCGACGTCGAGCAGGACGACGACATCGCAGCCGAGCTCCTGGGCCGCCTCGGCGAGCCCGGTCGCGAGCGCGGCGGGGCCGCGGGTGATGTCGAGGATCAGGGTGGGCTTGCCGAGGTGCGTCGCCATCTTCGATTCGGAGAACTCGACGCCGTCGAGGCTGGTGGTGCCGCCCTCGCTGAGCACGGCGGCAGAGCCGCAGGGCCGGCCACCGCGGATCTCCTCCAGCGAACGTGGGCCCGGCCGCGGGTCGATCGGGGAGCGCTCCCAGGCGACCCCGCCGAGCGTCCACTCCGTGCCCAGCTCATCCAAGAGCGAGCTGACGGCGAGCGCGCCGACCACGTCGCCGCCCCCGCCCATGCCGATCAGGAGGGCGCGGTCAGCGTCTTTCAGGGCGGTCAGGCTCATGGCTTCGCCATCAGTCGTACCCGCCTGTCGCCGCGAGCATCAGTCGCGGCCGCAAGCCACCGCTCCAAAGAGAGCGGCTAGGCGGGTACTAGCTCGCCCTGGCAGATCTCGCGGATCGCCGCGGCGGCCCGGTCGAACTCTTCGTCCGCCATCACCGGCGTGCCCTCGAAGGGCAGATCGCGGTCGATCTCGACCCAGGAGCGGCAGCCGTGGTGCTCGTCCTTGACGCGCACCGTGACCGGCCGCGGGATGCGGTGCACCCGGAGGAGCAGCACGTGCAGCGGGTGTCGCCGCTTCCATGACAGGCGCTTCTGCGCGTAGTCGGAGGTCCAGACGTGGAACGGGGTCAGGGCCTCGACGACGCGGTGGTCGTCGGTCGTGAAGTGGTCGGTGATCTCGGCCCAGGCGCGGATCCGGACCCTGTCGGGCTGCGGGATGCCGCCGTCCTGGAGGAGTGCCCGCGGGGGCGGCTCCTCGTCGGGCCAGACGCCCTCCTCGAGGGCGCGACGGAGCTCGGGATGATGGGACTCGCGGACCAGGTCGTTGCGCTGGTGGTCGAAGGTCGGGTAGAGGAAGAACTGGTCGTGCTCCACCTCGAAGTGCTTGTTGTCCTCGCGGATTCCACCCTTGCGAAGGGCGACCAGCTGCTCGCCCTCGGCGAGAGCGCGGACGGTTACGGCCCACTCTTTGAAAGCAATCGGCATGAGGTCAGGTAGTGATCGGAGTCAGATATTCGGAGCCGGGGGCGGCGCGCGGGCCTCATGGAGCGGGTTGCGCTGTCGCACACCCTTGGGCCAACGGAGCCCCCTTCGGAGGCGCGCAGTCTAGAGGACGCAATTCGCTTTGACAAGGCTTGTGCGCGATTGTCACAAGCAAAGAGACTTAGTTGTAATAAGCCGATAGCCCATTCCCATGCGGCGTCTGGCCTGGTTGACCGGCCAATCGGATTAGCGCTTTGTTGCGGTTAGGTCGCCCTACGGATTCGGTTCGGAGCCGAATCCTCCGCCCCCGGGCGTCTCGATCCGGAGCCGGTCGCCCGCCTGGAGCTCGCCCTCGCCCTTCGCGGGGACGGGCTCGCCGTTGAGCAGGTCCCGTCCGGGCTCTCCCGGCCCTCCGTCTTCCCGGCCCTGCGGGCGGTGGCGCCGCCGCTCGCCGATCAGCGTGTAGCGCATCGGCTCGAGCGCCTCCAGCTCGCGCGCGATCCCGTCGCCGCCGCGGCGCCGCCCCGCCCCGCCGCTGCCCTCGCGAACGGAGAGCTCGGTGACGCGCACCGGATACTCCGTCTCCAGCGCCTCGATGGGCGTGTTGAGCGTGTTCGACATCGCCACGTGCTCGGCGCTCGGGCCATCGGCGTCCGGGCAGGCGCCCTGGCCGCCGCCGATCGTCTCGTAATAGGTCCAGCTCTCGGCGGCGAGGGTGACGTTGTTCATCGTTCCCTGGCCATTGGCGCCGACCGGGGCGAACGCCGCCAGCGCCTCGAAGACGACGTCCGTGACGCGGCTCGAGGTCTCCACGTTCCCACCGACCACCGCGGCCGGAGGCCGAGCGTGAAGCAGCGATCCCTCGGGGGCCCTCACACTCACCGGCCGCCAGGCACCCGCGGATGGCGGCCCGTCGGGGTCGCAGACCACCCGGACCGCGTAGACGCAGGCGGCCTTGGTCACGGAGAGCGGGCAGTTGAGGTTGCCGCGGACCTGCTCGGCGGTCCCCTCGAAGTCGAGCTCCAGCGAGTCGCCGCTGACGGTCGCCGTCACCCGAAGCGGGATGTCACCGTCGAGGCCCTCCAGCACGTCCTCCGCCGAGCTCTCGCCGTCGGGCATCCCCTCGAGCGCGGCGCG
>JBKPTM010000139.1:0-3334 GCA_046765935.1 Actinomycetota bacterium
CTCGAAGGACTGTGGAAAGTGACGGAGAGTGAGGCCGTGCTCGCGGAGCTGATCCTCGAGTCCCGGTCCGGTGGCGCCGGCCTGGATGCGCGCCGCCTTCGAGACCGGGTCGACCTCGAGTACGCGGTCCATCCGCTTCAGATCGATGCTGACGACGCCCGGATATTGCTCGCGCATTCGCGGCTCGACGCCGCCGACCACGCTGGTGCCGCCACCGAACGGGATCGCCGCGGCGCCCTCGTCAGCGCACCAGTTGAGGATGGCGTCGACGTCCTCGGGCGACTCCGGATAGGCAACCAGGTCAGGCGGATTCGCGAACTCGCCTCTGAAGCCGCGGGCTACGTCGCGGTACGCCTTCCCGAGCGCGTGGGAGACACGGTCGTAGCGCTCCGTCGAGAACATCTGGGCGAGCTCCTTCGGCGGGGCCACCCGCGGGTCGGGCAACTCCACCGCGCCGAGCGGCACTGGCTCCTCGATCTCATCGATCTGGAAACCAAGCCGATCGGTGATGGCCTTGGCGAACGCCTCGATCTGATCCCGCGGGGGCTGCTGGTCCTCGTATCCCCAGCCCCAGTGCTTCAGCCGACGTGTAGCGGTGGCCATCGAGCGGCCCAGCTCTGCTCAGGTGGCGCGGTGCTTGTGTCGCTTGCATTTTCGCGCCGCGGAAGCCTTCTTGCCGCGCTTGTGCTTCTTGCACTTCTTCTTCTTCGGATACTGCACCGGCCCGATGACAGCGGGCACCTCGGCGGTGATTGTCACGGCGACCCCTCTGCCGCCGCTGCGCGGCGAGTCCAGAGGCGGGTCTGTTCCTTCGGTCTCGATCACCCCTGGGCATGTGCCGTTGGTGTAGTCGAAGAGGGTGAACCCACCAACGGGCATGCTGAGCACCTGTTGCACGAAAGCGACGGTCGATCCCGCCGGGACTGCGGGGTCGGAGTACGTGAATGTCAGAGGAGTCATGCTGGACGCGAGATTGGCGGTGGTGCTTGCCGACCCGAGCACGGGACCGTCGTAGGCCCCCAGGTGCGCAATGAGCTCAATCGTGTGGGGCCCTGGCATGTCGTTGTCCTCGTAGGGGAGGGTCACCGTGTGCAGGTTCGGACCGGGATAGCCGGTTACGTAGAAGCCACGATCCGTTCCATCGCCCGTCCCTGCGCCGGGACCACAGGAGTAGAGCGTCTGCGGAGCTGCGATAGCGCTCGAGCTCCACACGAGCCCCGTCGCCACGAGACAACCCAGGACGAGCGAGAGTCGTCGGATCACCAGTGCACCCCGCGCATCAGGTACGCGAAGGCGACACCCTCGGTTGAGAGCTCCTGCTCCTTCTCGGCCGGCTTGCCGTCCTCCTTGCCCTTGCCCTTGGCGGCGCTGGAGTCGGGGAAGAGCTTGTAGGCGGTGTTGAGGATCGCGTCCGAGGCCTTCGGCGCCACGTTGTAGAGCAGCTCGCCGAAGTTGCCGAGCCGGGTCGCGACCTTCTTCGGCTTGCGGATCATCGCGTCGCAGATCATGTCCGCGGCCTCCTCGGGCGTGATCGTCGGGAACGCGTCGTACATCTTGGTCGGCGCGATCATCGGCGTCCGGACCAGGGGCATGTGGATCGTGGTGATGTGGACGCCGTCGTCGATCACCTCGGAGGCGACGCAGCGAGACCACGCGTCGAGCGCGGCCTTGGAGGCGACGTAGGCCGAGAAGCGCGGCGTGTTGGTCTGCACGCCGATCGAGCTGATGTTGATGATGTGGCCGCCCTTGCGGCCCTTGCTCCGCTTCCGCATGCTCGGCAGCACGCTGAGGATCAGCCGAAGCGCGCCGAAGTAATTGAGCTGCATCGTCCGCTCGAAGTCATGGAAGCGGTCGTATGAGAGCTCGACGGAGCGGCGGATGGAGCGGCCGGCGTTGTTGACCAGCACGTCCACCCGACTGTGTTGATCGAGGACCTCCTTGGCCATGCGCTCGACGTCGTCGAGGTCGGAGAGGTCGCACTGGTGGATAAAGGCGGTCCCGCCCCCCTCCTCGATCTCGGCCTTGGTCTCCTCGAGCTTCTCCGGCGTGCGCGCGACCAGCAGCACTTCGGCGCCGGCTTCCCCGCACTTGATCGCGCAGGACTTGCCGATTCCCGACGAGGCTCCGGTGATCAGGACGACCTTGCCGCCGATGGCTCCCGACAGCGAGCGGTCCTTGAAGAGGTCGGGATCGAGGTTCCGCTCCCAGTAGTCCCAGAGCTTGTCGGCGTAGCTCGGCAAGGGCGGCACTGAGATGGCCGTCCCCTCGAGCGCCTCTTGGGTCTTGGTCGAGTCGAAGTCGGTCGGGTAGTTGATGTAGACGAGGACCGAGCGCGGGATGCCGAGGTCGGCCAGCACCTGGTCCGAGATGCGCTTCACGGGCGGCAGCATCGTCAGCCCGCTGCGCACCTGCTTGGGGATGAAGTCGAACATCCGCGAGTCGATTCGCATCACGGCCTCCGGCGCGTGCGCCGCCTTCGCGAAGGTGTTGATCACCTGCCCGGCGCTCAGCGGGTTCGGGTCCGTCAAGTGGAAGGCCTGGCCGTCGAGCCCGTCGATGTGGGCGATGTGGTCCATCGCCTTGGCGACGAAGTCGACCGGGACGATGTTGATCTTCCGCCCCTCGATGCCGACGCCCGGGAACCACTGCGGCACGGCGTTCCGGGCGCGCTGCAGCAGCTTGAAGAAGTAGTAGGGGCCGTCGATCTTGTCCATCTCGCCCGTCTCGGAATGGCCCACGACGATCCCGGGCCTGTAGACGCGCCACGGCACCTCGCACTCCTCGCGGACCACCGCCTCCGACTCGTGCTTGGTCTGGAAGTAGGGGTGGTTGTCGACCTTCTCGGCCTCGTCGAACATGTCCTCGGTGAACGTGCCCTTGTAGAGGCCGGCGGCCGCGATCGAGCTGACCATGTGGAAGTGCTTCGCGTCGAGCTCCTTCGCGAGCTTGACCGCCTCGCGGGTTCCCTCGACGTTCGCCACGCGCTGGCTCTCGGCGTCGGCGGTCATGTCGTAGATCGCCGCGAGGTGGAAGAAGTGGTCGACCTTGCCCTTCAGCTCGTCGATCTGGTCCGCGCAGCCAAGGTGCTCCTGGGAGAGGTCGCCGATCACGGGCACGATGCGACCCTCCTCCGCGCCCCAGCGGCTCCGGAGCTCCTCCAGCCGGCCGCGCGATCCCTCGCGGACGAGGACGTAGATCGTCCCCTCGCGCTCGAGCAGCTGCTCGACAAGGTTGCGGCCGATGAAGCCGGTCGCGCCGGTGACGAAATAGCTCATCTCACCCCTCCTCCGTACAAACTGGCTGCAACTTACACCGACCGCGCCTTCGGCCGCTC
>JBKPTM010000140.1:0-1926 GCA_046765935.1 Actinomycetota bacterium
CCGCCTACCAGCGTCGAGACCTCAACTGAGCCATCGCCGAGGTCTCGCCAGGAGAGCGCCGGGTTCGAGGCACCCGCGTGTGGCACCCACGGCAGTTCGGCGAGGTAGCGCATCGCCTCGCCCCGGTCGGTGTCCGGGCCCGAGCTTCGCGTCGCGGGCAGCACGCCCCAGACCTTGGCGCTCAGCGATCCTTCGCCCCCCCGGTAGCGGTCGACGACGATCATGCGGACGAGGGGGTTCGGGCCGAAGGCGGCGCGCCATTCGAACTCGACCTCGCCCACCGCGAGCTCCTCGACTGCTGTGAACTCGAGCCGGCGCCCGCCGGGCTTCTGGACCATCTCGCCCCTCTGCGTCAATCGGATCCGCGCCGGGCTGGAGTCTCCCTCGGGACGGTCAGCTCCAGATGCCGGGCGATCGGCCCCGGGAGCGCTCGCTCGCTCATGCGCTCAGTCTCCCGCCTGAGGCGCCGGGATAGAGTGGCCCGCGGATGAGGTGGAGGCCCGGCAAGCGCAGCGCCGACATCGAGGATCGGCGCGGTGCGGGGGGAGGCTTCGGGGGCGGCGGCATGCCGATCCCGATGGGCCGCCTCGGTGGCGGCGGCATCGGGACGATCGTCGTGCTGGTCATCGTCTATCTGCTCTTCATCAAGGGCGGCAGTGGCGGCGGATTCGACGTCCCGGACCCCACCAGCAACTTCCCCCAGGTCCCGGCGAGCGGGACGGGCGACAACTCGGTCCCCGGGAGCCCCGACGAGGAGAGGGAGCTCCAGTTCGTCGACTTCGTTCAGGGGGACGCCCAGGATTTCTGGACGCAGCAGTTCCAGGGCGCCGGCAAGCCATACCAGCGGGCCAAGGTCGTCGTCTTCCGCGACCAGGTGCAGTCGGGCTGCGGACTCGCGAGCTCCGCCACCGGGCCCTTCTACTGCCCGCTCGACCAGCGGGTCTATCTGGACCTCGGCTTCTTCAACGAGCTCCAGAACCGCTTCAAGGCGCCCGGCGACTTCGCCGAGGCCTACGTCGTCGCCCATGAGATCGGCCACCACATCCAGCAGCAGCTCGGGATCGAGCAGAGCGTCCGCCGGCAGAGCCAGCAGAACCCGGACGACGCAAACGAGCTCTCAGTGCGTCTCGAGCTGCAGGCCGACTGCCTGGCGGGAGTCTGGGCCCGCTCGACCTACGACCGCGGCATCCTCGAGAACGGCGACCTGCAGGAGGGCCTGACCGCGGCCGCTGCCGTCGGCGACGACCGAATCCAGCAGCAGGCCCAGGGTCGGATCGATCCGGAGTCCTTCACCCATGGCACCTCGGAGCAGCGGGCCCACTGGCTCCAGGCCGGCTTCGATTCGGGAAGGCTCGAGGCCTGCGACACCTTCTCGGGCGAGATCTAGCCGGCTCACGGGCTGACCGAGGGCTCCCGCCACATCGTCGTCACGGTGTGCAGTTCGTCCGGGGTGGAGAACCGCGTTTGTGCGTTGAAGCCAAGCCGCTCGTAGCGCGGGTTGTTGTCCGGATTGGTGGACTCCAG
This sequence comes from Actinomycetota bacterium, assembly GCA_046765935.1. Lineage (GTDB taxonomy): Bacteria > Actinomycetota > Thermoleophilia > Solirubrobacterales > 70-9 > DASUPK01. The sequence continues at coordinate 1,525 of JBKPTM010000140.1, forward strand.
GTAGATCGCCCTGCCTTCCCGGTCGGCGAGGCCGGCGAGCTCCGCGAGCAGGCCCATGCCGATCCCCTGACCGCGGCTCGCCGGATGAGTGCCCAGGAAGCTGAGGTAGTAGAACGGCGGTCCCTCGGGGGTCGCTTCAGCGAAGCGCTCCATCGTCTCTAGGACGGCCGGCGCGTGGTCCCCGAGGGCCTCCAGGAAGAAGCGCTCTAGCCGCGCCTCGGCATCCTCGTCGAGCTCGCGCTCCCCGGGCGGGGTGAAGATCGCTACGGCCGACGCGCGCTCATCCGCCATCCAGACTCCACCCCGGGGTAGAGCGCTCTCCGCGTAGAGGCCGAAGACCGTGGTGTGCTGCCCGGCCCTCTCGCCCGGGTTGGGGAACATCCATGACCAGAGCGGGTCCGC
>JBKPTM010000141.1:0-3336 GCA_046765935.1 Actinomycetota bacterium
CTTCCGCCGTGCGCAGGCCACGCGCGCGCGGCCGGTAGGGCGGGCTCTGCAGTCGTTCGCCGACCTTCGGAGCGGCGACTACGTCGTCCACGAGGACCACGGCGTCGCGCGCTTCTCCGGGTTCGACACGAAGACGCTCGCCGGCGTGACCCGCGACTACCTCGAGCTCGAGTACAGGGACGGCGACCGGGTCTTCGCCCCGACCGACCAGCTGGCCCGGATCAGCCGCTACGTCGGGGCGGAAGGTGACGAGCCGGCTCTCAGCCCACTCGGCGGCAAGCGCTGGCAGAACCTGAAGTCGCGGGCGCGCCGCGCCGCCCAGGCGATGGCCGGCGATCTGATCAACCTCTACGCCGAGCGCCAGGTCCGCAAGGGGCACGCCTTCTCCCCGGACGGGGAGATGCAGCTCACCTTCGAGGCGGCCTTCCCGTATCGCGAGACCGCCGACCAGATGGACGCCATCGAGGCGGTCAAGGCCGACATGGAGTCCGAGCGCCCGATGGACCGCCTGATCTGCGGCGACGTCGGCTATGGCAAGACGGAGATTGCGCTACGGGCCGCCCACAAGACGGCGGCAGACGGCAAGCAGGTGATGATGCTGGTGCCCACCACGATCCTCGCCCAGCAGCACTTCGGAACCTTCCGCGAGCGCTTCGCCGACACGGCCTTCAACGTCGAGATGGTCTCCCGGCTGCGCAAGCCGGCCGAGGTGAAGGAGGTCCTGGAGCGCTTCCGCGAGGGCCGAGTCGACATCCTGCTCGGAACCCACCGGCTCCTCTCCCGCGACGTACGCGGCAAGGACCTCGGCCTGATGATCGTCGACGAGGAGCAGCGCTTCGGCGTGAAGCAGAAGGAGCTGCTCCGCCAGCTCAAGCTCAAGGTCGATGTCCTGTCCCTCTCGGCGACGCCGATCCCGCGCACCCTGCAGATGTCGCTCGCGGGCCTGCGCGACATCTCGGTGATCGAGACGCCGCCGGAGGGCCGCCGCCCGGTTCGGACCCACGTCGGGCCCTATGACGAGGACCTGGTGAAGCGGGCGATCATGCGCGAGAAGGAGCGCGGCGGCCAGGTCTTCTTCCTGCACAACCGCATCGACACGCTGCACGAGACCGCCGAGCGCCTCCGGGCGCTCTGCCCCGGCGTCCGCTTCGCCGAGGCGCACGGCCAGATGGACGAGCTCCAGCTCGAGGCGACGATGCTCGCCTTCGTCCGCGGGGAGCACGACGTCCTGGTCGCCACCACGATCATCGAGTCGGGCCTCGACATCCCGAGCGCGAACACGCTGCTCGTTGAGCGGGCCGATCAGCTCGGGCTCGCGCAGGCGTACCAGATCCGCGGCCGGGTGGGGCGGAGCCGCGAGCGCGCCTTCGCCTATCTGCTCTATCCGTCGGCGGAGTCGCTCACGCCCGATGCGGCCGCCCGCCTCGCGACCCTCTCCGACAACACCGAGCTCGGGTCGGGCTTCCGCGTCGCGATGCGAGACCTCGAGATCCGCGGCGCCGGCAACCTGCTCGGCGACGAGCAGTCCGGCCACGTCGCCGCCGTCGGCTTCGAGCTCTACTGCCAGATGCTCGAGGACGCCGCCGAGGCGCTGCGGACCGGAGCAGAGGAGCTTCCCGAGGAGCCGCGCGAGCCGGTCCGGATCGAGGTCGACGTCGACGCCTACGTCCCCTCCGAGTACATCCCGTTCGAGGCCGCGAAGATCGACGTGCATCGCCGCGTCGCGGCCGCGCGCGAGCCGGGCGAGCTGCGGGCCCTGCGCGGAGAGCTCGAGGACCGCTTCGGCCCGCTGCCCGGCTCGGTCGCCAACCTGCTCGACCTTCAGCTGGTGCGCATCACCCTCGGTGACGCCGGGGCGCGAACCGTCGAGTTCCGGGCCGGGCGCCTGCGGGTCTCACCGGTCGAGCTCGACTCGGACCAGGTGGTGACGCTCAACGAGCGGGTGGAGGAGGCGATCTACCAGTGGCGGGAGAAGACGGTCGCGGTGCCGGTGCCCGATGACCCGACCGCGCGCCTCGGGGCGCTGACCGCAGTCGCGGAGGGCGTCTCTGCCGCCCTGGCTACAACCGCCGCGGCGGCTGCCTGACGAGGCCGTCTGGCTTCGGCAGCTCGGCGAGCCACCTCTCGATCCGCGGAGCGACCTCGGCGAGCTCGGTGAGCGCGACACGCTCGTTCGTGCTCACGTTCTCCAGCGTCGAGATCCCCTCCGGATGGACCTGGACCACGAACGTGTAGCGGTTCATCGGTGAGCCGTTCGCCATGCCTAGGGGTCGACGAGGTTCCAGTTGTAGTTCGCGTCGAAGAACTGGTTGCTGAGCGAGCCCGATCCCTGGTAGCTGCCCCGCACGGTCGCCTGCTCCGGATCGGGCGTGTAGACGAACGCTGGCCCTGGGAACCCGCCGGTATAGGGATCGTCCCCGGGACAGGTGATCGTGCCATCGACAATGGGCGGGCCGGAGATGTCGATTCCGTAATGCGGCTCAGCCCCGGGCTGGATGATCATCGTCCCCTGACCGGGGTCGAGCTCGAAGCTCTGAGCCGGGATGTCGACGGTGCACTCGGGGTCGGCCGCGTAGACGGTCCCATGGCCTGAGACAGTCACGGAGCCAGTCGCAATCGTGGCGTTGTCCCAGAGCTCCGTGGCGTAGTCGGGGAACCACGGGTTGATCTGCCCGTCGGGGTCGAAATCGACGTTGCCGCTCCAGCTCCAGTCCATCGACGTCGAGACCGTGTCGTCGTAGTGAGCCGTCCCGCTGAAGGTGCCCTGAGGGTCCGGGACGCAGACGTTGGCCGCACGCAGACCACGGGACGACTGCCTGGCTGCCCCCGGAGTCGGCGGGGAGAAGGTGAGGCTGAAGGACCGGTTGTCACCCGCCGTGATCGAGGAGTTCGAGAGGACGAGGGTAAGTGACTGGACGTTGCAGAAAGGCACGTCCTCCTGAGAGACCTGGGTCCAGTCCTCGATCCCGTGGGAGCCGTCGTCGTAGGTGAAGATCGCCTGGACCCCGGCGCTGTCTGCAAGGCCCCCGATGTTCTTGTAGGTGAGAGTGTTTGCGTCGCTGGCCGGCGTGAAGGTCAGGTACTTCGCCGCGACGGGCGCAACCGAGGTGATCACAGGGGTGATCGTGTTGCTCGGCAGCGTGGTGTTCGACTCGACATTCGAACTGTTGGTGATCGAGTCCCAGTTCTTGTAGTCCGTCACCGGATCCTGGTTCCAATTCGCCTGCGTGAACTCCTTCCAGGCCTGGTCCCACCCCGAGCCGAAGAGAGACTTGGCGGCACTAAGGCTCTTCTGCGTCCCCACCGCGTTCCAGACCTGCTTGACGAGTGTCGGAT
>JBKPTM010000142.1:0-2127 GCA_046765935.1 Actinomycetota bacterium
GTTCTCGAGCGAGCCGATCTTGCCCTTGCCGTGCTGCTTCTTGTGCGTGTCCTGCTTGAGGGTCGAGGGATCTGCGAGCTTCTTGGCAGGCGCGGGCTTGGCATTGGTGGCAGAAGCGCCCTTCTTCTCGGGTGCGGAGACAGGCTCCATGGAAAGCCAGTCCTTCCTGTCGACGACGTGCCTTGCCCGGCGTTTACCGCCGGTCCAATCTAGCAAACCTGATCGAGTTTCAGGTGTTTATCGCAGGGCAGGCGCCAGCTTAGCCATGGAGCCAGGCGCGGGGCGCTACATCTGGCCGTGGACGGCGAGGATGTTGCCTGCCGGGTCCTTGAACCAGGCGATCCCTCCCGCAGGCCCGCTCCGGTCGATGCCCTTCTCGTCCTGGTCGAACTCGTCGTAGCGCTCGAAGTTGACGCCCTTCGACGCCAGCTCGTCGACGGCGGCCTCGACGTCGTCCACCGGGAAATTGAGAATCGTGTAGTTGGCCGGCTCGAGATCGGGCTTCGGGTAGATCAGCACCTGCCGATCCCCGAGACGAAGTTCCAGGAGCGGGGTCGGGGCTCCCACGTCGAGCTCGCCGATGTCGAGCCCCAGCGTGTCCCCGTAGAACTGCTTGGTCTTGTCCATGTCGGTGACTGCGAATCCGCTGTATGCCTGGCTTCCGCTAAGCATGTCGGCTCCTCTCGTTTTCGAGTTCACAAACTAGGACTGGCGGTGACGGCCTGACTCATCGGTCCGAGGATCGCGTATAGATCGGGGCATGACCGAGATCCCGGTGATCTCCGGCGAGGCGGTATTCGCGGCGATCGATCCGAAGACCGCGATCGATCGGACTCGCGAGGCCTTTGAGCGCTACGGACGCGGCGAGTGGTCGATGCCGGCGAAGGTCTATCTCGACAGCCCGCCGCACGGTGACTTCCGTGCGATGCCGGCGCTGGGGGACGGGTTGGCGCTGCTCAAGTGGGTGACTTCATTCCCGGGGAACAGCGCAAGGGGCCTGCCCGTGGTGCGCGGCGAGGTGCTGCTCTCCGACGCCGAGACCGGGGAAGAGCTGGCGGTGATCGAGTGCTCCTCGGTGACCTCGCTGCGCACGGGAGCGGCAGCCGCCCTCTCGGCCCAGGTGCTCGCGGCGGAGAGCGCGAGTTCGGTCGGGATCATCGGCTGCGGCGTGAACGGCGCCTGGGCGGCCCGCTGCCTGGCGGCCGCCGGCTACGGGCCGGGTGTCTGCGCCGACCCGCGGGTCGACCCCGCCGAGGCGCTGGCCGATGAGCTCGGCTGGCGGGCGGGTGACCGGGGCCAGGCTGCGGCCCAGGACGTCGTGGTGACGGTGACGCCGGGCGAGGAGCTGGTGGTGCTCGAGTCAGATCTGCGGCCGGGACAGCACTTCGCCGTGCTCGGCGCCGATGCCCACGGCAAGCAGGAGGTCGACCTCGCCGCGATCGAGCGCTGCCGCCTGTTCTGCGACGAGTGGGAGCAGGCGAGCGCGGGCGGCGAGCTCGCCAACGCAGTCGAGGCCGGGGTCGTGAAGCGCGAGGACGTGATCCAGCTCGGCGACGTGCTCAACGGTGCAGCCGGCCGCGGCACGGACGACGAGATCACCCTCTTCGACTCGACCGGCCTGGCGATCCAGGACCTGGCGATCTGCCGCGCGATCTATGAGCGCTGGCGGGAGGGCGCGGTCGACGCGCCCGTGGTCAGCCTCTGAGCGGGAACTGAGGCGGCGGGCGTTGCCTTACAGGCGCCCGCCCGCCGCCACCTCTCCTCCCAAGCTCTAGTCGACGTCCGTTCCCTCGACCAGGAAGGCGACCCGCACGTGGGCGCGCCACTCGTCGAGGTTCTCTCCGCGCAGCCCGGTGGAGACCACGTCGACCGCCCGGATGTTCCGCAGTGAGCTCTGCGCCTGCTTGAGCGCCTGCTGCGCTGCGTCATCCGAAGACTTCTTTGAGCTTCCGACCAGCTCGATGATCTTTACGACGGCCACGAGCCCTCCTTCTCCTCTGCGCGATGGATAGGTGGCGGTGTTCTATTCGAATGAGCCGCGCAGGGCAACCCCGCAAATTGCGTATCAGCCGCCGGACATCAGGCGGCAGCGCGGACTCCCCACCCGCCGGCGCGCTGGGTATGCAC
>JBKPTM010000143.1:0-3258 GCA_046765935.1 Actinomycetota bacterium
GTCGCGAGCTTTGGCGCAGTACCCGTACGCCGTGAGGTCGGCGGAGCCGAACCAGCCGTAGCCGGTGGCCGCCCAGCGGCCGCCGCGGGTGAAGTAGCCGTCGGCGAAGAGCGCGTTGTGCGAATCGCCGAAGCTGAAGCCGCCGGAGATCAGCGCGTAGCCCTGGGGACAGGTCGGCGTGGTGGCGGATGCTGCCTTGCCGCCCCCGACCGACACCTCGGTCGAGACCTCCTTTATCGGCAGGCTCGAATCGTCCCCGCAGTAGGCGATTGCCGTGAGCTCGCCGCCGTTCTCACCGGTCGCGCCGCCGCTGACGCGCCATCCGTCGGTGCCATCAGCCCTCGACTCGGTGATGTAGTCGCCGCCGTAGATGTGGCCGCCATACCGCACGACCCCCGGGGTCGTGAAGTTCGTGCGCTGGAAGCCGCCGGAGAAGATCTGGGTCCCTTCCGGGCAGTGCGCGGTGACCGTCGCGCTCTCGTGCCGATGGACGTAAGTCGTCGCATGCGGGGAAGCGATCGGGACGAGCCCCTGCCCGCAGACGACCTGGAGCAAGACCCGGTGCGTCGCGGTGGACTTCTGGCTCGGGTCGACCAGGGTGGCGGTGTCATGGAACCCGTCCGTCGCGCCGAGCCGCTCATATGAGTGCGAGTAGACGCCCTCGCCGTCCCGCCCGAGGGGCGTCGCGTTGAAGAAGCCGCCGCCCATCGGGTGCGCTCCGTCGGGGCAGAGCACCTCGAGGCGCGAGGTGCCGTCGGGCTCTCGCATCCGGAACTCCTTGCTGGCGGACGTGAGGTCCCTCAGCGGGCCGGAACCACCGACCTGGTTCTTGCCGGCCTGCTCCTGATGGCCAGCCAGGTAGACGGGCCCGTAATTCGAGTCGAGGACGAAGATCCTTTGCTTCGCCCCGGCCCGCAGCGCCAGGACGAGGCGGTCGCAAGTGGTCTCGTCCGCGATCACGTTGATCAGGCTGAGGCCTTGGATGGAGTTCAGGTTCGGGCTCACAACGACGTCCCGATGCAGGTCCCGCCTGAGAATGGTCACGATCTCGTTGGGTGGCGGGTAGCACTCGTCCTCCGAGAACACCCGCTTGATAGCCATGATCTTGAAGCCGCCCTCGAGCGCGCCGGTGGCCTCGTCGTAGCCGCCCTGGACCAGGCCCTGCGGGGTCGCGAGCGCCGAGTGGGCGCACAGCAGAGCCCCGACCAGCGGCAGGAGGAGAGCGACTCGCTTCATCGGAAGGCAGGGGTTATATAGACCCGCCGGTCACCGACCGACTCCGCCATCTCCGGCCAATACCCAGAAAGGGCCTTGACCGGGAACCCGAGATCGGGGACCTTCTCACGTGGTGGGCAGGCAAGGGCGACGGGCACTACAGCCGCTGATCGAGGCAGGACTCGACGTAACGCGAGGCAGGCCTCTGGAGGGCGACGGCGTCGCCATGCGGCTGCTGCCCTGGATCGGATCCGGCGTGCTCGCCTTCGTGCTCCTCCCCCTGCTGCCGGGCGCCGACAACCTCGGCAACCTGCTCGCGGCCATGCTGCTCCCGCTGAGCGTGGCCTTCGCCGTGCTCCCCCGCTGGGAGCGCCATCCGGCGTGGATGCAGGCCCTGCCGTGCCTGCTGCCCTTCGTGATGATCGGGCTGGTCCGCGGCTACAACGAGAGCCCGATCGCCGCCTACAGCCCGGTCGTGCTGCTCCCGGTCTTCTGGTTCGCGCTCTACGGCACCCGTCCCCAGCTCCTGATCTCGGTGATCGGCGTCGGCATCACCTACGCCGTGCCCTCGCCGGCGCTGAGCGGCGGCGGCTACCCGGCCACCGAGGCGATCGCAGCCCTCCTCTGGATGGTGATCGCCGGCATCGCGGGCTTCACCCTCAGCGAGCTGGTTCGCCAGCGAGAACTCCTCGCCGCGCGCCTCGAGCGCACCGCTCGCACCGACGCGCTCACCGGCCTGCCCAATCGCCGCGCCTGGGATGAGGAGCTCGAGCGCGAGATCCTGCACGCCGGCCGCACCGAGACGCCGCTCTGCGTCGCCCTGCTCGACCTCGACTACTTCAAGCAGTTCAACGACATGAACGGCCACCCGGCGGGCGACTCGCACCTCAAGGAGGTGGCGTCGCTATGGCGGACCCGCCTCCGCTCCGCGGACCTGATCGCCCGCTACGGCGGTGAGGAGTTCGCCGTCCTGCTGACGGCGACCGACGCCCACCAGGCTCGGCAGGTGATCGAGACGCTGCGGGACTGCGTGCCCCGCGAGGAGACCGTCTCGGCCGGCGTTGCCGAATGGGACGGCGCGGAGTCGGGACTGGAGCTCCTCTCACGGGCGGATGCCGCCCTCTATAGGGCGAAGCGCAAGGGCCGCGACCGCACCGTGCTGGCCGGCGGCCCCGAGCTCGCCCCCGCCTGATCCCATCCCGAGCTTCGGCCGTCTTCGCCGGACGGCGAAGGGGCCTCTGTACTCTCGGCAGCGATGCAGCAGGTGCGCTGTTCCCATCTCGACCAGATCACCGTCGACGTCCCCGAGGAGGTCGCGGGCTGCGAGGAGTGCCTGAAGATCGGCGCGACCTGGGTCCACCTCCGCGTCTGCCGGAGCTGCGGGAAGGTCGGCTGCTGCGACTCCTCGCCGAACAGGCACGCGAGCAAGCACGTCGCCGAGAGCGAGCACCCGATCGTCACCTCACTCGAGCCGGGCGAGGACTGGTCCTACTGCTACCCCGACGACGTCGCGTTCGTCGTCGACTGATTCAGCGGGTGGCGTCGAGCTTCGCCGAGGTCAGCTCCAAGCCCGCGATCTCGATCAGCTCGGCCGGCGACATCTCCTCGCGCATCTCGGCGACCGCAAAGCGGATCTGAAGCGGCGCGTCGTCGGGCCGCCGGCAGGCGTCCGCCACCTCGGCGCTCAAGCGCTCCTCGATCGGCCCCGTCTCATCTGCGGTGGTGCCGGTCAGGATCAGGGCGAACTCATCCCCGCCCCAGCGGAAGCAGAGGTCCGGCTGGCGCACGTTCTCGCGTAGTGCGGCGGCCACCTCCCTGAGGCAGCGATCCCCCTCCGCGTAGCTCCAGCGGTCGTTCACCTCCTTGAAGTTCTCGACGTCGACCATCGCGAGCGAGAGGGGAACCTCCAGCCGCCTCGCCCTCGCGATCTCGGTCCCCAGGGCCTCGTCGAACGCCCGGCGGTTGTGCAGGCCGGTGAGGCTGTCGATGCGTGCCTCGCGCCGGGCCTCGGCCTCCTCGGCGGCGTGGCTCAGCCGCTGCGCC
>JBKPTM010000144.1:0-5702 GCA_046765935.1 Actinomycetota bacterium
CGTCACCCTGCAGGTTGCGTGCGGGCCCAGGCTCGGGCACGTCACCCCGCCCCACAAGACCACTTACGTGAAGCCCGGGCAGACCAAGACCGTCGTCGCGACCTGCCCCGGCCGCCGCCACCTCTTCTCGGGCGGCTTCCAGCGCACCGACTTCACCTCGCGCGGCGGGGACTACGTGCTCGAGTCGCGCGCGATCTCCGACAAGTCCTGGAGGGTCGTCGGCCACGCCTTCGGCGATTTCGGCGGCGAGCTGACCGCGATCGCCTACTGCACGAGGAGCAAACGCTCGCTGGTCACCGAGGTGTCGAATTCGACCTCGCTCGCGCCGGGCTATGGCACCACGACGACGCCGGCCTGCCCGCCCGGCCAGCGGATGACGGCGGGCGGCTTCTCGAGCAACGGGTCGACCACCACCTTCCTGACCAACGGGATGATCAACCAGGACGGCACCTGGTCCGCCTCGGGCTACAACTGGGGCTCGGGGGCCACCCTGACCGCCTACGGCTACTGCCTCCGGGCATAGCCGCCGGAACGCCGCTTCACCGCTAGATTCGCTCCGATGATGGAGCGGACGGCGGGCAGCACATCACGGGTTCCTTCAGCGGAGGACCCTCGTATGACGCCGGCGTCGGGCCAGGCAACGCAGGCCATCGAGGCGGCGATCGACCTCGTCGGGCTGAGGCGGGACTTCGGCGATCGCACGGCGCTCTCCGGCATCGACCTCCGCGTCGAGGCGGGCGGCAGCGTCGCGGTGCTGGGCCCGAACGGATCCGGTAAGACCACCCTGCTCCGGATCCTCGCCGGGCTGCTGCGGCCGAGCGGCGGCGATGTCTCCGTGCTGGGCTGCGAGCTGCCCAAGGAGACGCATCGCCTCCGCGGCCGGGTGGGCTACCTCGGGCACGAGCCGCTGCTCTATCGGGACCTGAGCCCGCGCGAGAACCTCGAGCTGGCGGCGGCCCTGCACGGGATCGACCCTGAGGCCTCAGGCCCCCGGATCGACGCCCTGCTCGACGAGGTCGGCATGGCCGCCCGCGCGGGCGACCGGGTGGCGGAGCTCTCAGCCGGGATGAAGCAGCGAATCGACATCTGCCGCGCCGTGCTGCACGGGCCCGAGCTGCTCCTCCTCGACGAGCCGGACGCGCATCTCGATCCAGATGCACGCCGGCGCATCGCACCGCTCCTCGCCGCCGGGAACGGACGGACCCGCGTGCTGGTCAGCCACGAGCGCGGGCTCGCCACCGAGCAATCTGACTTCGTGCTGGAGCTCGGATGACGCCCTTCGCCGCACTGCTTCGCAAGGACCTCCGCGTGGAGCTCCGCACGCTCCGCTCCCTGCTCGCGATGGCGCTCTTCGCCGTCACCGCCTTCGTGATCTTCCGCTTCGGCCTCGACCGCGAGCGGCTCTCCGGTGAGCTCGCCGCCGGGGTGCTCGTCCCGACGCTGCTCTTCGCAGCGCTGCTCGCGATCAACCGGCTCTTCGTCGCCGAGCGCGAGGAGGGCGGCTTCGACCTGATCCGCCTGGCGCCCGTGGACCGCACCGTCCTCTTCCTCGCCAAGGCGAGCGCGCTGGTGATCTACCTCGTGGTCCTCGAGCTTGTCGCCGTGCCGATCTTTGCGCTCTTCTTCCTCGATTCGGCCTCGGGGCTCCTCCCCTTCGCGCTCGTCCTGCTGCTGGCCGACATCGGCCTCGCGGCGACCGGCACGGTCATCTCCACCATCGCCACGATGTCGAGCGCTCGGGACCTGCTCGCCCCGCTCATCCTGCTGCCGCTGCTCGTGCCGCTGGTGATCGCGGCGGCCGGCGCGGGCGAGCACCTGCTGGCCGAGGGCGGGCCCGACTACGGGCGCTTCGGTACATGGCTTGGATTGCTCGGCCTCTACGATTTGATCTTCCACCTGGTCGGCTACGCGACCTTCGACTTCCTGCTGGACGACTAGCCAGGGATACATGGCCAACGCCCTCAAATCGATAACGCTGCGCCGCCTCGCGATCGCGACCGTCCTGGTCATGGGCGCGGGATATGCGCTCGCCTTCTTCGCCGCCCCCGAGGACGCCGATCAGGGCTTCATCCAGAAGATCTTCTATCTGCACGTGCCGCTCGCGACGGTCGCCCTCTGCGGCTGGATCGTCGCGGCGATCCACGCGATCCGCCACCTGCGGACGGGCGATCCCGAGCACGACGCGCGCTCCTACGTCTCGATCCACATCTCGGTGATCTTCGGGCTCGCGGTTCTGCTCACCGGGGCGATCTGGGCGAAGGGCTCCTGGGGCGTCTGGTGGGAGTGGAAGGAGCCGACGCTGGTCAGCTTCCTGATCGTCTTCCTCCTCTACGCGACCTACTACCCGCTGCGCTACGCGATCGAGGATCGCGACCGCCAGGCCCGCTACGCCTCGGTGTTCGCGATCACGGCGGGCGCCTTCGTACCGCTCAACTTCCTCGCCGTCCGGCTCGCGCAGCCGCTGATCCACCCGCGGACCTTCTCCTCCACCGGCGGCCTGCCCGATTCGATGCTCTGGCCGTTCCTGGTCTGCCTGGTCGGGATGGCCCTGCTCTGGACGACGCTGGTCTGGTTCGAGCTCGACTCGAAGGCGGCCTCGGCCAACCTGAAGCGGATCCGGCGGGCCCTGGAGGGGGCGCCTGCATGACTCCGTTGCTGGCGATCGAGTCAGCCGACCGCTATGTGGGCGGCGCCTATCTGGTGTTCATCCTGCTGCTGCTGATCTACGTCGCGATCATGGCCGCCAAGCTGAGCCGGATCCAGCGCGAGCTCGCTTCGCTCGCTGAGCTGGCCGAGCGGCAGCCGACCGCCCACCCGAGCCACGACGTCGGCGAGATCCACGAGCGAGAGCGCGAGATCGAGACCGTGCGTCAGGGGGAGCGATGAGCGGCCTGCTCGCCCTCGGCGTGTCGCACCGCACCGCACCGCTCGCGCTCCGCGAGCAGCTCGCGCTGACCGAGGGGCGCGCGGCCGGCGTCCTGAACGCGCTCGTCTCGGAGGAGCCGATCTCGGAGGCGGCCGCGCTCTCCACCTGCAACCGCACCGAGCTCTACCTGGTCGCGACCGACGCGGTCGAGGCCGAGACCGCCGGCCTCGGGGTGCTCGCCCGCGAGGCCGGGATCCCACCCACGGAGCTGCTCGGCCCGCTCTACTCGCTTCGCGGGGCCGAGGCGGCCAGGCACCTCTTCCGGGTGACCGCGGGGCTGGACTCGATGATCGTCGGCGAGGCGGAGATCCAGGGCCAGGTGAAGCGGGCGTACGAGCTGGCCCTGGTCGAGGGCGCCACCGGCCCGATCCTCAACCGCATGTTCCGCGGCGCGTTGGCCGCCGGCAAGCGCGCGCGGACCGAGACCGCCGTCGGCGAGAAGGGTGTCTCCATCCCTTCGGTCGCGGTCGAGCTCGCGCAGCGGAACCTCGGAGACCTCTCCGCCCGCCGGGTTCTGCTGATCGGCGCCGGTGAGACGTCCGAGCTCACGGCGCGAGCGCTCGCGGCGCGCGGCTCCGACGCCGTCTTCATCGCCAACCGCGGCTACAACCGGGCGATCTCGCTGGCCGAGCGCTTCGGCGGCAACGCGGTGCGGATCGACGAGCTTCCCGCCCAGCTGGCCAGCGCCGACATCGTCGTCTCGACGACGAATTCACCCCACCATCTGATCGAGCGCTCGGAGCTCGAGGTGATCATGGGCCAGCGCGGCGGCAACCCCCTGCTCCTCATCGACCTGGCGGTGCCGCGCGACATCGACCCCGAGTGCCGCGAGATCGAGGGCGTCAGCCTCTACGACGTCGACGAGGTGCAGGCGATCGTCGAGCGCAACGCCTCGGGCCGCGAGGCCGAGGCCCGCCGGGCAAGCGGGATCCTCGACTCCGAGCTGAGCCGCTTCGAGCGCTGGCTGGGCGCCCAGGAGGTGATGCCGACCGTCGCCGCGCTCAGGGAGCGGGCCGACGCGATCGTCTCTCAGGTCCTCGCCGAGAACGCCACGCGCTGGGAGAGCCTCTCGGGAACCGACCGCGAGCGGGTCGAGATGCTGGCCCGCGCGATCGCCAACCGGCTCCTGCACGAGCCGACCGTGCGGCTGAAGGGGGCGGCGGATCGCGAGGACGCCTACCTACAGGTGAGCGCGCTCCGCGAGCTCTTCGGCCTCGACGCCGGCACGGAGCCCGACGCGCAGGCCGGCGAGAGCGCGGACGTCGCCTCCCTCGACGAGAGGCGCCGTCGAAACGAACGTGGCTGATCGGCCGCTCCGGCTCGGGACGCGCGGCAGCGCCCTGGCCCTCGCCCAGGCGAACGCGGTCGCCAAGGCTCTCGGCGGCGCCGAGGTGGTGCCGATCAAAACCTCTGACAACGCCCCTGAGTCCGGCGGCGACAAAGCACGCTTCGTCCGGGAGATCGAGCGGGCGCTGATCGACGGCGAGGTTGACCTGGGCGTCCACTCGGCCAAGGACCTGCCCACCGACCTGCCGGAGGGACTCGAGCTCGCAGGGGTCCCGGAGCGCGAGGACCCGCGGGACGCCTACGTCGGCCACGTCAGCTCGCTGGGCGAGGTGCCGGAGGGGGCAAGGATCGGCACCTCCAGCCTCCGTCGGCGCTCTCAGATCCTCGCTCGGCGTCCCGACCTCGAGGTCGTCGATCTCCGCGGCAACGTCGACACGCGTCTCGCCCGGTACGAGGCGGGCGACTTCGACGGGCTGGTGCTCGCGGCCGCGGGCCTGCGGCGGCTCGGCCGGGCCGAGGAGATCGCCTTCGCGATCGAACCCGATGAGTGCATCTCGGCGCCCGGACAGGGCGCGGTCGCGATCGAGGCGCGTCACTCCGACGACCGCGCCGTCACCGCCGTCGAGTCGATCACCGATCGCGGCGCGCTGGGCCTGTTGAGCACCGAGCGCTCGCTGGTGGCGGCCCTCGACGCCAGCTGCAACACGCCGCTCGGCGCGAACGCGACCTTCGAGCGCGGTGGGCGGATGCGCCTGCGCGCCTTCTGCGGCCTGCCGGATGGGAGCGAGTGGCTCCGCGACGAGCTCGACGAGGACGCCTCCGACCCGGAGGGCCTTGGCGTCGCCCTCGCCGAGCGGATGAAGGCGGCGGGCGCCGCGGACATCCTGGCGCGCGCCGAGGAGTTTGTGCGAGGGCGCTCCGTAGGCGAAGCCGAGGAGCGACCCGTTTCATGATGATGAGCTCCAATCCGGGGATCGTCTACCTGGTCGGCGCAGGTCCCGGCGACCCGGGGCTGATGACCGCGCGGGCGCTGGAGCTGATCGCGGCGGCGGACGCGATCTTCTACGACCGCCTGATCCCGCCAGGTGCCCTCGACGGCGCCCGTGAGGAGGCCGAGCTCGTCTACGTCGGCAAGGCGCCCGGCAGGCCCTCCGTCGCCCAGGAGGAGATCGGCGAGAGGCTGATCGAAGCGGCTCGGGCGGGGAAGAGCGTGGTGCGGCTGAAGGGCGGCGACCCGTTCGTCTTCGGCCGCGGCGGCGAGGAGGGGGAAGCGCTGCGTGCCGCCGGGGTCGAGTTCGAGGTCGTACCGGGCGTCACCGCCGGCGTCGCTGCCACGGCCTACGCCGGGATCCCCGTCACCCACCGCGACGAGGCCTCGGCGGTCGCCTTCGTCACCGGCCACGAGGACCCCGAGAAGGAGGAGACGGCGCTCGACTGGCAGGCGCTGGCGCGCTTTCCCGGCACCCTTGTCTTCTACATGGGCGTGAAG
>JBKPTM010000145.1:0-6638 GCA_046765935.1 Actinomycetota bacterium
CGGGTGGTGCAGTCCCTCTGAAAGCCGGCGAGGATGGGCCGCATTGAGAATCGCGAGTCGATGGACCACCTCGGGGTGGTTCATTGCCAGGGTCCAGGCGATCGTCCCGCCCCAGTCGTGGCCCACGATATGCGCGGAGCCGGCACCGAGCTCGCGGATCAGACCCTGGATGTCGTCGGCAAGCTTGTCGACGCCGTAGGCCTCGAAACCCTCCGGCTTCGACGACAGGTTGTAGCCACGGGTGTCGGGTGCAACGACCCGGTAGCCCGCAGCGGCCAGGGGCGCGATCTGCAGCCGCCAGCCGAACCAAAACTCCGGGAAACCGTGCAGCAGGATGACGAGCGGTCCTTCGCCCGCCTCGACGTAGTGGAGCTTCACATCGCCGACCTCGGCGTAGCCATCGCGAAGCCCGAGCTCGCCGCCGGCCGAGATCCCGGGCACTTGCTGCAGCGCCGCATCGGAGTCTGTTTTCGCTTCCATCGGTGGCTCCTTTCCTCTGCTTGCTGTCGGCGCGGAAAGCGCGGTCTTCTTTGACGAGATTCGGGGCTCGTCGATGTCCCAGCCTGAACTCCCGAGGCCCTGGTCGCGCCCGTCAGACACCCTGGCCCGGCCACTGGTCATGCTGGCTCGAGCGCTCCAGCGGGGGGCGTACGTTCCCGCTTGTCTTCGAGCTTCCTGGAGCCCGGCAGCAGGAGAAGCGCGACGATCGCGGCCGTCCAGGCGAGCAGGATGAGCATGTCCCTACCAACCCCCTGCCCGCCGAAGTAGAGGATGCCGCGCTCGGCGTTGACCGTCGCCGCTCCGACCCAGAAGTGGTTGAGGAACTGCCAGAAGGGCTGGAGCACCGGGTGGGTGTAGGTCGCGCCCAGGCTCGGGATGTTGAGGAATACGAAGATGGTCAGGGAGGCAAAGATTCCCGGCGGACCGAAGAGCACCTGGAACAGGCGGGTGCCCAGGCCGATGGTGAACGTGTACAGGGCCCCGACGCCGATGAAGGCGAGGATCGTGCCGAACGAGCCGGTGTAGGTGCCGAAGCCCAGCCCGCCGATCAGGTAAACGAGCGTCGAGACCAACAAGGAAGTCGCCGCGATGATCGGGTAGCGGCGGTTCGGCGACAGGCCGGGCGTGATCGTCTCGAGGACGGTCGGAGTGATGTAGCCGCAGATCGTGCAGACCACCAGGAACATGAAGATCCCGAGCCCGATCTCATCCCCCGACGGCAGCGGGCGAACCTCGCGCACGGCGAGCTGCGCTCCCTGGGCCGCGGCGACGTCGCGGGCGAGCTGCTCGGCCGCCGTCGCAACGATGCGGCCGTTGGCGCTGGCGACGATCAGGGTCGCGGGCTGCCCCGGGGTCACCGTCGGCACGAAGGCCGCGTTGAGATCGCGCTGGCGAACGTCGTGCGTGGCTTCCGGGACGGTCGTCACCTGACTGATGTCGAAGGCCGAGCCGGCCTTGCTCTCGATGCCACCTCGGAGCGGTGCCGTCAGCGGCGCCGGACCCACGACGCCGACCTTGATCCCGTTCGGATGCGGCTTGTGATAGGTGCCGATGATGCAGAGCGCGAACATGGCCGCGAAGAAGAGCGGGATGAGCACCGCCCCCAGCGCGAGCAGCGTCTGCTGGCGCTGGCCGTCCTGCACGTCAGGTCTTGGTTGCTCCGTCACGTGCGGATCTGAATCTCGCCGTCGACCTCTTGCACCTCGTAGACCTTCAGTGCTTCGGTCGCTGGACCGTCGATCACAGCGCCAGTGGTGATGTCGAAGCGGGAGCCATGGCACTGGCACATGAGGGTCGTCCCGGTGAGCAGGCCTCCGGAGAGCGGGCATGCCACGTCGGCACAGGTGCACAGGCCGTCGAACGCGTAGAGGTCGTCATCGACCCGCGCGACCGAGATTCTCAGCTTGCCGTCCTCGAGGTAGAACGGGACAACGGTGCCGTTCGGAATCGCGTCCTCCGTCCCGACGGTTAGGAACGCGTCGGCGCTGATTTCAGCCATCGTCCTCTCCTCTCGTTCAGTAGGGGTAGTCCGGGATGACGTCGGACTTCTTCGCGTCGAGCCGAAGCTCGCCGGGGGCGCCGGCGGGCACGAAGGGCCGATGCGGCATGACCGGGTCGATTCGCTCGTAGCCCGAGCCCAGCGGCGGCCTGGTGTCGGCATCGCCCTTGTTCGGCCAGAGCGACATCGCGCGCTCGGCCAGGGCGGTGATCGAGAGGGAGGGATTCACGCCGGGGTTGGCCGGCATCACGCTGCCATCCATGACGTGGAGGCCCGGCTGGCCGAACATGCGCAGGTAGGGGTCGACCGCGCCGCTCTCGCTGGTCTCGCCGATTGGGCTGCCGCCGACGAAGTGGGCGGAGGCGTTGCGGTTGATGACCTCTGTTGCGAGCGCCGCCTCGTGGGCTCCCAGCTGCTTCGCCACGCGGTCGACGAAGTCCTCGATGGCCGGCACGTGCACCGACGGCGGCGTTCCGGACGGCTTGCTGTGGAGTAGGCCGTCGTGCCAGTAGAGCTCGATCGAGGTGTCAGTCGTCTGCGAGCAGAGCGCTACGAAGGACCGCTCGGACCAGTGGCGCGGGTCGGCGGGCAGGATCTCCTCGCTTGGGTGCTTGAGAATCTCCTTGAGCCAGGACTCGAACGAATGCTTCTGCTCGCCGTGCTGGTGGTAGGTCCCGAGGAACGCAAAGACGTTGCTTCCGAGGCCCCAATATGTCGGCTCGATGCTCGTCACGGGGTCCGGCCATGTACCCGAGGTGATCGTGACCGACCCGGGCATGATGTGGATCCTCTCCGGATCCCGCTTCCACTCCTCGTGGGTCCGCGTGATGTAGAGCAGCTGTTCGGAGTTGGTCCGCGCACGTTTCCCGAGCTCGCTCGATAGCCCGGTGAGTCGACCCTTGTGCTGCATGTGATGGAGGAGCTTGGCCGACCCGTAGGCGTGGGCGGCGACGATGACCTGCTCGGCGGTGTACGTATTGCGGTGAACGTGCCCCGCGCGTTGCGCCCAGCCGGGATGACGGGCGTGCACCTCGAACCCGCCTCCGTCGAGCGGCACCAGGTCGAACACCTCCTGTAGCTCGTGGACTCGCGCGCCGAGCTTCTCTGCCAGGTACAGGTAGTTCGTCGTGACCTTGTTCTTGGCGTTGCGGCCGCAGCCGTTGTTGCAGTTGCCGCACGAGATGCAACCGGTGCGCTTCGGCCCGACACCGCCGAAGTACGGGTCGTCTGCCTCCACGCCAGGGGTACCGAAGTAGACCGCCAGTGGCGCCTTGTTGTGCGTCTCGCCCCTGCCGATGTCGTTCGCGACCTGCTGCATGGCTCGGTCGACGTCGGTGGGCATGTACGGGTAACGCTCGACGCCGAACATGCGCCTGGCCTGGTCGAAGTACGGCGCCAGCTCGTCGGCCCAGTCGGTGACCCCGGCCCATTCCTTCGCCTCGAAGAATTGCTTCGGCGGCACGTACATCGTGCTCGCATAGACGTGCGAGCCGCCGCCGACACCGGCGCCGGAGAGAACGAGCACGTCGTCGAGGTACTCGATCCTCTGGACCCCGTAGAGCTCGGCGGCGGGGAACCAGATGAAGTGCGCCAGGTCCCACTGGCTCTGCGGGATCTTCTCGTCCGGCCAGCGTGGACCGGACTCCATGACGCCGACCCGGTAGCCCTTCTCGGCGGCACGGAGCGCCGCGACGCTTCCTCCGAAGCCCGAGCCGACGATCACCACGTCGTAGTCAAATTCCGACATCGGTCTTCTCCTCTTCGCTCAGGGTGGCTTCCATCATCACCACCACGGCCACGGGGAGATGACCAGGACGATGATCAGCGCCCAGACCAGCACCATCCACCAGCTGGAGTTGAACCCCATGAGGTCGGAACGCCGCCGGGGCTCCGGCCGGAGGTGGTACCAGCGCCGTCCGTGGTCAGTGGACGAGTCCGCTTCAGGCATGAGCCACCGCTCCCTCGCGGTACGGGGCCAGGAACTCGGTCACGGCATCGAGCAGCGCCTCCGGGGCCTCCTCGGCGACCCAGTGGCCGCTGTCCGGAAGTACCACTGTCTGGACGTCGTCTGCGACGAGCTTCATCGCCTCCGCCGCCATTTCACGGCCGCTCAGCGCCCCGCCGATCCCCAGAACCGGCATGTTCAGGCGGCGGTCTTTGCGCTCCTCGTTCTGCGCGATGGTCGCATCGATCGCGCGATACCAGCCGAAGCTTCCCCGCAGGGCGTCCGGCCTCGAGGCGAGGGTCTCGACGTAGTACTGGAGGGCGTAGTCGGGTAGAGGCGTCCCCGCGGAGGCGGCGAACTCCGCTCCGAAATAAACGGCTTCCTTCCCCCTGACCAGCTCTTCGTTCAGCTCCGGTGCGAGCCGGTTGAAGCCGATGTGCCAGAGCCGGTCGTTGAGCGGCCCGGGGACGACAAGCGGCGGTGAGGGGGAGATTCCCGGGATGAAGGCCTCCGAGACGACCAGGCGGTCGACGAGCTCCGGGTCGTCGGCGGCCAGGGCGTATGCGATCGGCATGCCGGTGTCGGTCCCGTAGATGGCGAAACGCTTGTGTCCGAGGGTCTCCATCGCGCCGACCATGTCCCGGGCGAGGGTTCCGAGGTCGTACCCATCATCAGGTGTGTCGGACAGCCCGATGCCGCGCTGGTCGACCGCAATGACCTCGAAGTCCCGGGCCAGCGCCGGCATCACCATTCGCCACGCGTACCAGGTCTGGGGCCAGCCGTGAATGAGTAGGAGCGGCGGGCCTTCGCCGCCGATGACGGCGTGCAAGCGCAGCTCACCTGCGTCGACGTAGTGGCTGGAGAAGGTGCCGGCGAACCCCTCCGGGAGCTCCGGAACCCCCGAGACTGAGCCTGGGCCCTCGGCGATGGGCAGGTCTGTGGAGGTCGTCATGAAAGTCACCTTTCGCTGGTTGGCTGGCGCAGGCAGCCTCGTCTGACGGGCCGCGGGTCGCGCCCGTCAGACACCCTGGTCCGCTCCCTGGTCACGGCCACGGCTTGGCGTGTAAATCCCACTGGGTCTATGGTTTGACTCAGGATGTGTGCCGAGTCCGTTAGGGGGCTTCGCGACCGGCTCACCGAACGCGAAACGCTCGATCAGCTCCTGCGCGACGCGCGCGATGGCCGGAGCGCCGTCCTGGTAGTTCGAGGGGAGCCCGGCGTCGGGAAGTCAGCGCTGCTGCGCGATGTAACTGAGCGGGCCGCAGAATTTCGCCTCGCCCAGATCGCCGGGGTCGAATCCGAGATGGAGTTGCCGTTCGCCGGGCTTCACCAGCTCTGCGGGCCGATGCTCGCTGAGCTCGACCGGCTGCCCGAGCCGCAGCGTCGCGCACTGTCGGTCGCGCTCGGCCTCGCGTCGGGCGACCCGCCCGATCGCTTCCTCGTCGCCCTCGGCGCGCTGAGCCTGCTCTCGGAGATCGCCGAGAAGCAGCCGCTGCTCTGCTTCATCGACGACATGCAGTGGCTCGACGATGCATCGCTTCAGGTGCTCGGATTCGTGGCGCGGCGCCTCCTCGCGGAGCCCGTCGCTCTGCTCTTCGCCACCCGTGATACGAGCCTGGATGGAGAGCTCTCGGACCTACCGACCCTGGCGCTTGGCGGCTTGAACGACGAGGACGCCCGTGCGCTGCTCGGAACCGTGGTCCCGGGCCGGCTCGACGAACGCGTCCGCGACCGGATCGTCGCGGAGACGCGTGGCAACCCCCTCGCCCTGTTGGAGCTTCCGCGGGGGTTCACTGCCGCACAGCTCGCGGGTGGGTTCGGCCTGCCGGAGCTGCTGCCGCTGTCGGGCCGGATCGAGGAGAGCTTTCTACGACGGCTCCAGGAGCTACCGCACGAGACGCAGCTCCTCCTCCTCGTCGCCGCGGCGGAGCCGGTTGGCGAGCCCGCCCTGATGTGGCGCGCCGCGACGAGGCTGGGGATCTCGGGAACGTCCATCGACCCCGCCGCGCGTGCTGGCCTGCTCGATGTCGGCGCCCAAGTCCGCTTCCGGCACCCGCTGGTGCGCTCGACCGTCTATCGCTCGGCCTCGGACGAGGACAGACGCAGCGCCCACCGGGCACTCGCGGACGTCACCGATGACGAGGCCGACCCAGATCGGCGCGCCTGGCACCGCGCTCAGGCCTCTCAGCGCCCCGATGAGGACGTCGCGGATGAGCTCGAGCGGTCCGCCGGCCGCGCCCGGGCGCGCGGCGGCCTCGCCGCCGCGGCCGCCTTCCTCTCAAAAGCGGCCGAGCTGACGCTCGATCCGACTCATCGGGCCGAGCGCATGCTGTCGGCGGCGCAATTCAACCTGCAGGCTGGCGCCTTCGATGAGGCGCTCGGATTGCTCGCGTCAGCCAAGGCCGGACCGCTAGACGACCTGGGCCAAGCTCGAGCGGATCTGCTCTATGCGGAGATCGCCTTCGCCCAGAACCGCGGGAGCGACGCTCCCCTGCTCCTCCTCCGCGCCGCCCAGGCGCTCGAACCGCTTGACGCACAACTCTCGCGCGACACCTACCTGGACGCCTGGAGCGCGGCGCTATTCGCCGGTCGGCTCGCCAGCGACGGCGACCTGCTCCAGGTCTCCGAGGCCGTCAGCGCCGCCCCCCACTCCACCGAGCCACCACGCCCATGCGACCTGTTGCTGGATGGCTT
>JBKPTM010000146.1:0-3922 GCA_046765935.1 Actinomycetota bacterium
CGTACGCCGTCCTGGCGATGTTGTCCGGACCGACGTCGAGTCCGAGCTGCGCGAAGACCACGTTGACCGAATCCCAGGTCGCCTCCGTCAGCGGCATGACGCCGCCGCCCTGCTCGGCGTTGTTGACCGTCCAGGTCGAGCCGCCCGGGATTGTCAGCGTCTTCGGCGAGCTCCCGTCGTAGTACGTGGAGTCCGGGTCGATGCCCTCCTTGATGGCCGTCGTCAGGTCGTAGACCTTGAACGAGGACCCCGGTTGGCGCTGAGCGTGGGCGGCGAAGTTGAACTGGCTGTTCTCCGAGTAGCGCTGGGTCGAGGCCAGGGCGACGATCTCCCCGTTCGAGGGGTCGACCGAGGCGAGAGCCGACGCGGGACCGCCGCCCGAGTAGCAGACCGAGCAGGAATCGACGGCGTTCTGCGCGGCGTCCTGGAGCCGCGGCTGGATCGTCGTATAGACCTTGAGGCCGCCGCTCTGGACCGTGTTCACGCCGTAGCGGTCCTCGAGCTCCTGCTTGACGAGGTCGAAGATGTAGGGCTGGCTGATCCGGGTGTACTTGTCCCCCGGGTTGAGGCCCAGGCCCTGGCCGGCCGCCGCCGCGTACTCGCTCGCGCTGATGTCTCCCTGCTGCTCCATCGCGTGGAGGACCTCATTGCGCCGAGCCAGCGCCGCCCGCGGATTGAGGATCGGGTTGTATTGGGACGGCGCCTGGGGGAGGCCCGCGATCATGGCCGCCTCCGGGAGAGTCAGATCGCGAGCGTGCTTGGAGTAGTAGGTCTCGGCGGCCGCCTCGACGCCGATCGCGGTGGCGCCGTAGTTCGTCCCGTACGGGGCGGTGTTCAGGTACTGCGTGAGGATCCAGTCCTTGGAGTGCTGGTCCTCCTCGTCATTGGCCAGGTGGGCCTCGATGATCTTGCGCTTGAGCGTGTCCTCCGGGTCCGCGATGTAGAGGTTCCGGACCAGCTGCTGCGTGATCGTGGAGCCGCCCTCCACCGGCTTCCCTCCGGCGGTCAGGTCCTCCCAGCCTGCGCGGATGATCGCGGAGGGGTCGATGCCGCCGTGGCTGTAGAACCTCCGGTCCTCGATCGCGACGGTCGCGTCCTTGAGGTCCTGCGGTATCTGGGAGCTCGAGATCGGTTGCCGGATGTTGTCGGAGTGGATCACCCCGATCAGGGAGCCATCCGCCGCGTATACCTTCGAGACGGTCCCCTTCGAGATCGGCTGCAGGCTGGCGAGCGACGGCGCGGAGTTGTAGACGCTGAGCAGCCAGAGACCCGCTCCGACCACGCCGACCGCGAGGATCGAGCCCAGCACGACGAGAGTCACAAGGAACGGGTTCATCTTCCGGCTCGTGCGGCGATGCCGCCGGCGGGAGCGGGCGCTCATGACGGGGACAGGGTAGCCAGGCCCCCTCAGGGGGACCGAAGTAGGCCCTGCGCGCGCAGGACGGATTGCGCGCGCTCCCGGAGCTCCGCCTCATGTGCCTCGCGGTCGACTCCCGCGTCGATTGCGGCCTTGACCAGCATCCTCGCGCCCTCGGGGGTGATCTCGGCGAGTCGCGCGGAGGTGACCTCGCCGCGCTCGAGCTCCTTGCGCGCCGCCTCGACGTCGGCATCGGGCGGTAACCAGACGTCGACGGTGACCGGGGCTGCGCTGTTGCCGGCGGAGTGGTTGATGACCACGTCGGTGGCGACCTTCTCGTTGGGCACGACGATCAGGCTCCCGTCCCCGGCGTCGACGCTCGTATAGGTGAGCGCGATGTCCGTCACCCGGCCGTGGACCTCGTCGCCGATCGAGACCAGGTCGCCGATCCGGATCGGCTGCGTGATCGCCAGCAGGACGCCCGAGACCAGGTTCGCGATCACCTGGCGCCCGGCGAAGCCGATGATGATCCCCAGCACCGCGGTCGACGCGAGGACGCCGGTCGCGAATCGCTTGATCGAGGTGAACTGGCTGAGCGCCAGCGCGACGCCGATCAGGATGATCACCAGGAAGAGCAGCCTGCGAATCAGGCGCAGGCGCGTGCGGGCCTCGCGCGAGAGCTCCCCGGTGTCGAGCCGGGTGGCGGCCTTTACCGTGCGGCCGATCAGCACCCGGTCGACGATGACCGCGATCAGGATCGCGACGGCGAGGGTGATCGCCGCCGAGATCTCGTCGCCGTGCGCTTGCCAGAAGGTCTGGTCCGCGGCCAGGAGCATGAGGTGGGCAGTATTTCGGAGTCTCGCCACAATCACCCACGCACGCCTGGCGGCGCCGGTGCGCGCCAGGCGGCGTCCTCGCCGGCTCGCGTGGCGCTGCCACGCTACGCCGGCTGCGTCCTTGCCTGTCACGCACCGGCACTCGCCAGACGCGCGCAGGTGATTCCGGCCAGACTCCGCGTCATGGTCCGCGCCGTGTTTCTAGACGCGCTCGGCACGCTGGTCGAGCTCGAGCCGCCCTGGCTCTCCCTCCGCGACCGCGTCCCGGCGGAGGTGAGCGACGAGCGGCTGGAGGAGGCGGTGCGCGCAGAGATGGCCTACTACCGCGACCACGCGCACGAAGGCCGGGACGAGGCCTCGCTCGCAGATCTGCGCGAGCGCTGCGCCGCCATCGTCTCGGAGCGGCTCGGGATCGAGGTCACCGCGGACGAGCTGGTCGACGCGATCCGCTTCGACGCCTACCCGGACGCCGCTCCCGCGCTGCGGGAGCTCCGCGACGGCGGCAGGCGGCTGATCGCCGTCTCGAACTGGGACTGCTCCCTGCCGGATGTCCTGCAGCGCTGCGGCCTCGGCGAGCTGCTCGACGGTGCGGTGAGCTCCGCGGCGGCCGGCGCCCGCAAGCCCGACCCCGCCATCTTCGAACCGGCTCTGGAGCTGGCCGGCTGCGTGCCGGAGGAGGCGGTGCACGTGGGCGACACTCCCGAGGAGGATGTCGATGGGGCCAGGGCGGCCGGGATCACGCCTCTGCTGATCGATCGGAGCGGCAACGGCGGTGACATCTCCTCCTTAAGGGAGATTGGTGACCATCTCTGAGATGCAACCCGAGTACGCAACCTTCTGGCGCCGGGCTCTGGCGTCCTTGCTCGACAACGCCGTCTGGTTCCTCTTCCTCTCCTTTATCTACGTCTGGATCCTGGAGGGGGCGTTCGCGGTCAGCGATGCGCTCGGCATCCTGGCCGTGCTGGCCTTCTTCTCCCTCTGGTTCAACTACTTCGCCTTCTGCGAGTGGCGCTGGGGCCAGACGATCGGCAAGAACGCCACCGGGATCGAGGTGCGCTCGATCGACCGCGCGCCGCGGCTCACCTACGGGCAGGCCAGCATCCGGAACCTGCTCCGGCTGGTCGACTTCTTCGTGATCGGCGAGGCCATGATCGCTTTGCAGAGGCGCAAGCAGCGCCTCGGCGACCTGGCCGCGAAGACCGTCGTGCTCCGCCGCGCCGACGTGAAAGGGGTTGTTCCCGCCGGAGCATCCTCGCGTGAGACGCCGGCCCCGATCAGCGGGGCCGCCCCCGAGCCGGTCGCCTCCGAGCCGGCCGCCCCTCCCATGCCATCGCCACCCGAGCCCACCCGGCCGGTGGTCCCGTGGACCCCGAGGACGACCTTCTGGTGGCTGCTCGGCGGCCTGCTGCTGGCGATCATCATTCCGCCGCTCCTCGTGGCGCCGTTCGACCCGAAGCTGGAGGGCGACGGCGCCCTGCTCGCCGCGCAGGCGATGTTCGACGGGCTGCTGCTGTTCGTCGCCCTGGGAGTCGCCTCGGATTGGAAGTTCAGGCCCCTGGCCACGCCGCTGCGCCTGCTGGGCCTGCGCCCGTTCCGGATCTCGGCGCTCGGGATCATGCTCGCCACCCTCGTCACCTACTACATCGCGGCGGGGCTCTTCGCCAGCCTGGTCCTGAAGCCCGATCAGGAGGACATCGGCGGCGAGCTGGGGGTCGGGAATCCCAGCGTC
>JBKPTM010000147.1:0-6152 GCA_046765935.1 Actinomycetota bacterium
TGGCACTTCTGCGTTGCGCGAGAACGGGGCGTAAGCGGCGGTCGTTCGACAGGCTCGCTCAGTGCCGGCGCCACGCGTTTGGGGCGTTACGTCGGTGCCACGGTGTCGCCGTGGCGATGCGCCACCTTCCATCCGCCGCCCTCGCGACGGTACACCTGTGTCGCCCGCAACGTGTAGCTGCGTGGTTCGCTATCGATAGAGGCCGAAGTGTGCTCGAGGCCGGCGGTGTAGGCCATGTCGCCCACCACGTCATACGCCTGCAGTTCGAATGCGTACGACGTGCAATCGGAGAAACTCCTCGCGAGGGAAGCGAAGAGTTCGTCCAGCTCATGCTGTCCAATGGCGTTGCGCCACGCACCCAGGACGCTCACCGGCTCGTTGCGCGACCAGAGCTCCCGCCGTGGGGCCGCGTCGCCATTGTGCAGGGCGAGTTCCGCCTCGTGCAGGGTGCTCCTGACCCACGCTAGGAAGTCGTCGCCGTCCGTCATGCCAAGCACCTCCTGGTTAGTTGGACCCGCTCAAGCTATCGCGGGGCATGATCCGAGGACCCGGGTGGTTGCTTTGCGCGAAAAGCAGAAGAGAGACGCTCATCGAAAAGCGTGTCCCGAATATGTCTCGAAGTGTGCACTTCTGAGGGCAACTAGGACCACCTCGAAGCCCCTCAAACGTGCCTGCGAGCAGTCAGCTCGTCGCCAAGCCTGAGCCTGCAAAGCCGTTTACACCGGTTCGATTCCGGTAGGCGCCTCTCGACGGTGCTGCGGTCCAGGTTCATCCGCCCGACGGGCGGCCCATGACGCAGACCGCTGGGACCGGGCGCAGGTCCTCGACCAGGACCCGGTCGACGGAGAATCCGCCTTCGCGTAGCCGGTCGGCCAGCTCGTTCCCGAGGTCCCGTGCTCGCTCCGGCGCGGAGTGGCGCGCGTCCCAGAAGATGTAGACCGCTCCACCCGGGTCGAGGTGCTCGCGGACTGCACCGAGCGCCGCCTCCGGCTGCAGCCAGAAGGGAGCGACGTTGAAGGCGAAGATTTTGTCGAAGCGCCGATCGCCTAGGTCCGCGTCCTCCAGCGCGACGGCCTCGAGCGCAGCCCTGCCCGCGTCGACATGCTCGCGATTCCTCCGCGTGGCCATCTCGATCATCTTGGGCGAGCGGTCGATCGCGGTGATCGTTCCCGTCGTCAGCCTCTCGCAGACCAGGGAGACCGCGACGCCGTGGCCGCAGCCGATCTCGAGCAGGCGGTCGGCCGGGTGGACCTCCAGGGTGTCGACCGCCCAGACGAACCGCTCCGATGCCTTGCCAGCCACAGCCCAGAAATAGCATCACGTTGACCAGTCCCGTAGTGAGTCCCGTCCTTGTCGGCGCGCCCGCCGATGGGCGTGGAGGTCACGCGGGGAGCAGGGCGTCAATTTGGTTGATGGCCTGCCGCCAACCATCGACCGTTCCCGTGTCCACCACCTTGTCCATGTCCTCGCGGGATTCGAAGGTCGCCCGCATCTCCATCCGCGTGCCGCCGTCGCGTTCGGTGAGCCGGACGCTGACCGTGGTGACCGGCATGTCCTCGATCGGCGTCCCGTCCTCACCGGCGAAGGCATCGGTGAACGCCAGCGAGGTCGGGGAACCGACGGCGGTGACCCGCCACACGCCGTGGTGCATATCGCCCTCCGGACCGGTCATCTGGTAGGTGACCTCACCGCCCGGGCTCAGGTCGTGCTTCGCGACGGTCGCCGGATAGGTGGGCGGACCCCACCAGCGTTCGAGCTTGCGCGGATCCGACCAGAGCTCCCAGACCTGATCGATCGGAGCGTCGAAGTCGGCGATCAACCTGACGGTCAGATTGTCGTAATCCGTCTCGACGCTGGTGATGCTCATCCGGCTCCTCTCGTCGTTCAGTTCTTTGCCCGCTGGGTGCCCTGGGAAAGCACGTCGGTCATACGATCGACTCGCCCACGCCAGGTGGCCTCGAGCTCGTCGAGGGCCTGCCGCGCGCGGACGACCGCCCCGGCATCGGTGCGCACGAGCTGTTCCCGCCCGCGGCGCTCCTTGGTGACCAGGCCGGCACGCTCCAGCACGGCGACGTGCTTCTGCACCGCGGCGAAGCTCATCGGGTAAGCCCGCGCGAGTCGCGAGACGGAGGGCTCGCCGGAGATGCAGCGGCGAAGGATGTCGCGGCGGGTGGCGTCGGCGAGGGCATGGAACAGCTCGTCGAGACCTTCGCTCGGCAGATCATCTACAACCATTAGGTTGTAGGTTACTCGGCTGGTCCGACGGTCAAAAGCAGCGACGACAAACCCAACGAGGAGGGAGCCGCGAGCATGAAACTGACGACCAACACGCAAGTCTCCGTCGACGGGGTGTTCCAGGCAAACGGCGGGCGGAACGAGAAATTCGACCCTGGCATGGAGCGCGGCGGATGGGCCAGGCCGCTGTTCGACGACGAGGCCCTGGCATACGTCAACGACTTCTACCAGCGCGCCGACGCCTTCCTGTTCGGCCGACGGACCTACGAGCTCTTCGCCGGCTACTGGGGGGTGCGTTCGGGCGACCCGATCTCGGATGCCCTGAACGCGCGGCCCAAGTACGTGGCATCGAACACGCTCACCGACCC
This sequence comes from Actinomycetota bacterium, assembly GCA_046765935.1. Classification (GTDB taxonomy): domain Bacteria; phylum Actinomycetota; class Thermoleophilia; order Solirubrobacterales; family 70-9; genus DASUPK01. Next base: position 2,604 of record JBKPTM010000147.1, read on the forward strand.
GGAATGGGCCGACACGACCGTCCTCTCCGGCGACGTTGCGGCCGCCGTCGGCGAGCTGAAGGCCAGGCCGGGAGGCGAGCTCCAGGTGCACGGCAGCGGGGCCCTGACCCGCTGGTTGATCGACAACCAGCTGGTCGACGAGATCACCCTGTTGATCTGCCCCGTGGTCGTCGGCGAGGGCGCGCGGCTGTTCCCCGACAGCGGCCCGGACCTAGCGCTCGAGCTGGTCGACTCGCGAACCTACCCGAAGGGCATAACGACTCAGGTCTATCGGCCCGCCGGGCGCCCGGCGTACGCGACCTGAAGCGCGTCCTCCGTTGGTGCTCTCCGCAGCGCGCGCTCGCGAAGGGCGTAGAGCCCGATCGACACCAGCGGAACGATGAAGTCCGCCCATAGAACCAGCCCCGTGTTGTCCCGGGAGTGGTTGTCGTGGATCGCCGCTTGGTGCAGGTGGCCGTAGGCGTCGCCGAGGTACGCGATCGAGACCGCGAGCACCGCTGCGAGCAGGAAGCGATCGCGGAACCAGGCGCAGAGAACGCCCAGCACCCCGATCGCCAGGTCGCCGAAGCCGACCTCGGTCTGGAAGCCACCGTCGCCGTTGGTGTAGCCGATGTTCTCGGCCGTGTCGGGGCCGTCGAAGAAGTGGAACATCGAGCCGACGATCGCCGCGACGCCGACCGCGACGACCATCCACCAGACCAGGAAGATCTCGAGGGTGCGACCGCTGCTTCGGGGTCGGGTGTCGCGGTGGAGATGGATCGCGGCGCCGATCAGTGAGATCGCCGCAAAGAAGATGAATGGCATCTCGTCCCTCCTGCCGTGGGGTGCCGGCGCATGAAACCGAGGGCGGCGGACATAGCATCGCGCGATGCTCCTGATCGGCGCGATCGCGCTCGCCCTCTTTGTGCTCCCGCCGGGTTGGGGGATCGCGCTGGTGGTCGTGGCGATGGTGATCGAGGTCGCCGAGGTGGGATTCTGGATCCGGTTCCTGCGCCGCTACCGGGTGCGGACCGGGGTGGAGGGGCTGATCGGCTCGACCGGCGAGGTGATCGAGGCCTGCGCGCCGGTCGGTCGGGTCCGCCTCCGTGGCGAGATCTGGCACGCGCGCTGCGCCTCCCGGGCCGAGGTCGGGGAGCGGGTCACGGTCACTGGGGTCGACGGGCTCACGCTCGAGGTCGAGCCGTCCGCCGATCGGAACTGAGGTGTGTCACCGCATGTCGGGGGGCAGCGCGGAACGGAAAAGGGCCCCGGTGAGGGGGCCCTTTGTTTCCGAAAGGACGTGCCACCGGCGAAATCCCCTTCGACCGGCCCGTCGGTCCTTCAAGTCTCTTGGCTCAGTAGTCGGCGGCTCGGCCGCGCAACTTGAGCCTATGTGGAGAACCTAACACGACCTTTCGCCGAAGGTTGCAGTTCCCGCCTTGACTGCGGGAGATTTTGCGAAGTGTGCGGATTTCCCGAAGCCGGGGCGAAGGTGAGGGATCGCTCGTAGACATTGGCTGCCCGGCCAGGATAGGATCCGCGTCGTGCGGTACCTGATCACAGGCGGCTCGGGCTACATCGGCGGCCGGCTCACCGACGAGCTCTCCTCGCGAGAGGAGACCGAGAAGATCGTCGACGTCGATCTGCGTCCGCCGCCTCGGACCTGGCCGAAGCACGAGTTCGTCAAGGCCGACATCCGCGACCGCCGCAAGATGCAGGAGCTGCTGGAGCGGCACGAGATCGACGCGCTCCTCCATTTCGCCTTCGTCCTCAACCCGATCCGCGACGAGGCGAAGATGTACGACATCGACGTCAACGGCACCCAGGCGGTGCTCCAGGCCGCCGCCGACGCCGGCGTCAAGCAGGTGATCCAGACCTCGTCGGCGACCGCCTACGGCGCGTTTCCCGACAACCCCAAGCCGATCGCCGAGGACTGGCCCGTCCGCGGCGCGCCCGACTTCTCGTACGCCAAGCACAAGGCGGACTCCGACCGGATCGCCCAGCTCTGGGCGCTGCAGAACCCGGATGCGGTGATGACAATCGTCCGGCCCTCGATCGTCTTCGGGCCGAGCGTGGACAACTACATCGTCAGGGCCTTCGCCAACAACCCGTTCGTGCCGATCCTCGACGGCGTCGACGAGGAGTTCCAGCTGGTCCATGAGGACGACGTTGTCTCGGCCCTGATCGCCCTGCTCGACGGCAAGCACGAGGGCGCCTTCAACCTGGCCGGCGATGGCCTGCTCACCTGGGGTCGCGCGGCCGAGCTGGTCGGCAAGAACACGCGCAACATCTCCCTGAAGAACATGAAGCGCTTCAACAACGCGATGTGGAAGATGCGAGTCCCACGCACCGAGGCACCCGCCGGCAACCTCGACTTCATCCGCTACCCGTGGGTCGTCTCGACAGAGAAGCTCAAGTCGACGACCGAGTGGCAGCCCAAGTACGACACCCTCGAGACCTTCAAGGTCACGATGCGCGCGAAGGGCATCCTCCCCGAGGCGCCTGCGACCGTCCAGACGCCCACCGCCCCTGTCGCTTAGGACGACGCGGCGCTACATTTCTGCACCCCGGGCGTATAGCTCAGTTGGGAGAGCGCCGCCTCGACAAGGCGGAGGTCACTGGTTCGAGCCCAGTTACGCCCATCACTCTGGGGACGGAGACGGATGAGCTGGCGGATCAGCGGCAGCTATTTCGAGTCCTGTAACTGCGACCCGATCTGCCCGTGCCGCAAGATCGACGGCGCTCCGGGCGGCCGCTCGACGCATGGCGAGTGCCTCGGGCTCCTCTCCTGGTTGATCGAAGAGGGCAATGCTGACGGCGTCGACCTCGACGGCCTCCCCGTCGCGATGGCCACGCGCTACAGCGACGATGAGGAGGGCTCGCCGTGGAGCTGGATCCTCTACCTCGACGCGAGTTCCAGCGGCGATCAGCGCGAGGCGCTCGAGGCGATCTACACCGGGACACTCGGCGGGGATTCGGAAACCCACTTTCCATGGGCCTGGAAAGCCAGTGAGCTGATCGCGGTCCGACCGGTCGAGATCGACGTCGAGCACACCCGGCGGCGCCAGTTCCTGCGCATCCGGGATCGCGTCAGCGTCCGGATCCGCGACCGCTATGACGGGCCGGAGACCGTGACCTGCGTGATCCCGGGCCACGACCGAGAGGGCGAGGAGCTTGTGGCCGACGAGCTCGTCGTTCAGGACGGGCCACTCGGTTTCAGCTACCGCGGCGTCTGCGGCTACGCCTCCACCTTCGAATACGCGAGCGCCTGAGAGCCCTTCCCCTCAGGGCAGGACCGCGGCGATCGGACAGGTCCCCTGCCAGACGCAGGGTGGCTGCACAACTGGCGCGAACGCGTTGACGGGCGAGGCGGTCCAGCTCACCACCCCGGAGTCGCAGGTCATCCCCGAGTAGGTGGTGACGACAACTCGGATCGTGCCCGTCGCGTTCCCCTTCTTTCCTACGCGGCCGGTGATCGTCTGGGTATCCGACTCATCGGCGCTCGGCCCACTGGCGTGGAACTTGCCCTTCTTGTTGACTCGCTGCCCGGTGTCGCCGAGCTCGTCGTAC
>JBKPTM010000148.1:0-4121 GCA_046765935.1 Actinomycetota bacterium
GTGACTAGCGGGGTGCGTGCACCGTAGTTGAGCATCATGAATCCCGGTGGCTCCAGGAGGGCGCTGGAACCTGCGGCCGATAGCGGAGTGGCCATTCGCGGATGGATCAGTGGCAGCAGGGTGCTCACTAGCGCGGTCACAGCAAACAAGCCATGGACCAGGCCGAATGCCGCTCCGAGCCACCAGCCGCTCTGGTCGATGGCAACGAAGATCGCCAAGTAGACGAGTGCAAAGGCGAGGCCAACGATGAAGTGCAGGCCGTAGCCGAGTGCCTTGGCCCGCACGCGATCGCTGGTGAGCGCGGTTCCCAGAAGAAAGGGCAAGTCGACACGGGTCAATCCCAGCGCGCTTGCCGCCTGCAGCAAGGTGGTCAGGACGAGGGTGCCGACGAATCCTCCAGCCAGAGCTCCCCAGATGGTCATCTTGCCGCGGCGTGCTCGATTGCCTTGGCGGCACTGATCAGCGCCAGGTGACAAAGACCTTGTGGGAAATTGCCGGCGAACTCGGCAGTCGCGGGGTCGATCTCTTCGCTATAGAGGCCGACGTCATTGGCCAGGCCGACCAGCTGGTCCATCAGTTCAGCAGCCTCGTCGAGCTGTCCCTGACGGGCCAGTGCCTCCGCAAGCCAAAAGGAGCAGGTGACAAAGGCTCCTTCGGCGCCCGAGAGCCCGTCCTCGCCGCTGTAGCGCAAGACGTAGGGGCCCTGACCGAGTTCGCGCCGGACCGCAGCAACCGTCTGGCCCAGGCGCTCCTCCCCGCTTCCCTCGTAGCCGTGGAGGATGCCAAGCAGGAGACTCGCGTCGAGCTCCTCAGTCCCAGCGTGGCGCACGTAGCTGCGCTTGGTCGGGGACCAGCACTCAGTCTCAATGAATTCCTGGATCGCCTCGGACGCTTCGTCCCATCGCCGGGCCTGCTCGGCCGGGATGCTGCCGCGGCCGGCCAGGCGCCGTGCGCGATCGAGCGCAACCCAACACATCATCTTTGACTGGGTGAAGTGGACTGGCTCGCTCCGGACCTCCCAGATTCCCGAGTCCGGCTTGTCCCAGATCTCGCAGACCAAGTCGGCGATGTCGGCCAATCTGCGGGCGATGTCCCGATCGATGCGGTTGCCGGCATCTGCATAAAGCCATGCGGTCTCCATCAACTCGCCGTAGATGTCGAGCTGAAGCTGCTCGGCGGCGGCATTGCCGACCCGAACGGGACGCGAGCCGCGGTAGCCATCGAGTGGCAACTCCCGTTCGGCCGCTCGATCGCCGCCTCCCAAGCCGTACAGCACTCCAAGCCGCGGATGAGTCAGCTGGGAGGCGTGCATCAGCCACCAGAAGTAGGCCTGGGCCTCGGCCGGACAACCGAGTCGCAGGAAGGCATTCAGAGTGAAGGCGCTGTCGCGAATCCAGCTGTAGAGATAGTCCCAGTTGCGCTCACCGCCAATCACCTCCGGTAGCGAGGCCGTGGCCGCTGCCGCAAGCGCCCCCGAGGGCGCGTGGACGAGCAGCTTCAGCGCCAGCGCGCTCCGAAGGACGGCATCACCCCATCGACCGCTGTAGCTGCGCCCCTGGGCCCAATCTCGCCAGACGGCGCAGGTTTCCTCGAACCGGGCATCGAGTTCGGGCCGACTCGGCAGCACAAGCGGTTCCTGGCGGGCGAAGGAGAGGGCGACAACGCCGCGCGAGCCGGCCTGAACCTCGAGGCGCGCGCCAATGCCATCGGGCCCAGATTCGGGCGTGCCTGCGTCATGGGCGAGCACAGCCAAAGCGTCACCCCCCGATTCCAATACCGGCACAGCGCCCCGCCAGCCGGATCGCGCCCGACGGCTGCCGTAGCCGAAGCGGGGCTCGACGCTCCAGCGCATCGGCACGCTTCCTGAGTGGCCTTCGATCCTGCGCTGTAGCTCCATGAAGGGGCCCAATGGACCACGCGGCAGCGTGATCGCATCGGTGAGGCTCACCGTTCCCTGATCGGTGACGAAGGTCGTCTCCAGGACGTTCGTCTCAGGCAGATAGCGGCGTTCAATCGCGTGGGGGACTTCCGGCTCAAAGGCAAAGCGGCCCCCGCGGGCGGAGTCGAGGATCGCGGCAAAGACGGATGGCGAGTCGAGCGCGGGAAAGGGCAGCCAGTCGATTGAGCCGTCCCGCGCTACCAGGGCAACGGTCCGGCCGTCCCCGATCGCAGCGTAGTCCCGTATCGGTGCATAGCCTCGGGTCCTCTGACTGGCGGGGGGCGAGACAGCGGCTTGGATAGTCATGCCTCTCCTTCTACCCGGCGCAGGCTCCGCTGCCTGCGCCGGGGCGAACATGGCCTCAGGCGTGGATGCCCAGGCCGGGCGGGTCGTAGCGGCTCGCGAGCCGGGCCAGTGTCAACGCGGCGAGCATCAAGCCGAAGTCTCGCAGCGCGATGTCGTAGTAGCCAGAAAACGTGAGTAGGTTGACGACGATGCCACCTAGCCATGCCGCAACCAGGTAGGCGCCGTATCGGGGCTTGAGCGCGACCGCGAGGCCGGCGACGATCTCGACAACCCCGACTGCGTACATCGCGTCGGCACCGCTGCCCGGAACGATGTCGTTGATCCAGGGCGCGAGGTACATATCCCAGTCGACTAGGACGTTGAAGAACTTGTCCACGCCGAAGAGGATCGGCGCTGCGGTAAAAGCGATTCGCAACAGCCAAAACGCCTGGTAGGCAGGATCGTTCTTGAGGCGATCCCCTGTCTTTGGCACGCCAATCGCTGGCGCGCGGGGGCGAAAGGTTGCTGATTCCATGCTGATCTCCTTTGATCGAGACGGTTGGTCTCGTTCGAGTATCAGCGGGGCAGTGGGGACCTGGCAATGGGGGCAAAGGCCCATCTCTCCGGTGATCAGCCGCAACCGGCTGATTGATGTGTCTATTGACCTGCTTCGGAACTGGTTGGTCGAGATCACGGCGTCAGGGAAGCGCCCGCTGCCCGCCACCCCGTGGCACGATGCGCCCGTGGAGACGGGGACCGAGTCACAGCGGCTGCGGATGGGAGCGGCCCTCCGGCAGGAGGACCGAGTGCTGCCGCTCGAGCTCTTCTTCGACCTGGTCTTCGTCCTGGCGATCACGCAGTGCACCACTCTCATGTCGCACCACACCACCTGGACCGGGCTCGGCCAGGGGATGCTGGTCCTGGCCCTGCTCTGGTGGTCGTGGACGGCGTACGCGTGGCTGACCAGCGTCGTCGACCCGGAGGAGGGCGGGGTCCGAATTGCGCTGTTCGCCGCGATGGCGGGATTCCTGATCGCCGCGATCTGCGTGCCGGAGGCGTTCGGCGACCTGGGGACCGAGTTCGCGGTTGCCTATGGCGCGGTGCGCTTCGCGCAGATTCTGCTCCTGGCGATCGCAGGCCGGGACGATCCAAGGTTCCGGCGCTCCGTGACGGGCCTTGGGATCGGGACGGCGATCGGCGTCTCGCTGCTGCTCGTCGGCTCGTTTCTCGACCCCGGCCTCCGGGCGGCGGTCTGGGGCCTGGCCCTGGTCCTCGACATGGGCGAGCCCTACCTGTTCGGCTCCGAGGGTTGGCACCTCGTCCCCGGCCACTTCGCCGAGCGGCATGGACTGATCGTGATCATCGCCCTCGGCGAGTCGATCGTCGCGATCGGGCTGGGGGCCGGATCGCATCTGACCTGGGGCATCGCCGGGGCGGCCGCGCTGGGGATCGGCGTCGTGGCAGCCCTCTGGTGGACCTACTTCGACATCGTGGCGCTGGTCTCGGCGCGCCGCCTGATCCGAGCGCCCGTCGGACGGGTGCAGAACGAGCTCGCCCGCGACTCGTACTCGTACATCCACTTCCTGCTCGTGGCCGGCGTCATCCTCCTGGCGCTGGGGCTGAAGAAGAGCATCGGTCACCCGACCGAAGCGCTCGAGGACGTGCCGGCCTTCGCGCTGGTCGGCGGCGTTGCCGTCTACCTCCTCGGTCTGGTCGCCTTCCGACTCCGGCACATCCGGAGCGTCAACCGGCAACGGCTCGGCCTGGCGGTGGTGCTGCTCGCGCTCTACCCCGTCGCCACGCAGCTCTCGGCGCTGGCGATGCTCGGCCTGCTCAACGTGCTGCTCTGGACGCTGATCGCGTACGAGACCAGGGGCTACGGCGAGGGCCGCGCGGA
>JBKPTM010000149.1:0-2620 GCA_046765935.1 Actinomycetota bacterium
CCTACACGCTGCTCGACTGCCCGCCCTCGCTGGGCCCGGTCGCCATCAACGCCCTGGTCGCGGCCGACCAGGTGATCGTCCCGGTCCAGGCCGAGTACCTGGCGCTGGAGGGACTGGTCCAGTTCCTCGACACCCTCAAGCTCGTCCGGCAGGAGCTCAACCCACGGCTCGAGATGGCAGGCGTGCTGATCACGATGCACGACGACCGCACCCGACTGGCCCGGGACGTCGAGCGCGAGCTCCGCGAGCACCTGCCGGCCCGGGTCTTCGACACCGTCATCCCGCGGAGCGTGCGGGTCGCGGAGGCGCCGAGCTACGGGATCCCCGTCTCCGAGCACGATCCCAAGTCGACCGGCTCGCGCGCCTATCGCGAGCTGACCGACGAGGTGCTCTCGCTGGGAACCACCGAGAGGGAGGCGGCCTGATGGCCGAGCGCCGCCGCGGAATGGGGAGGGGGCTCGCCGCGATCCTTCCCGAGACGAACGCCGGCGGCCCGGAGCTCCGCGAGCTGGACGTCACGCAGATCGAGCCCAATCCCGATCAGCCGCGAGTCAAGTTCGACTCCGCCGCCCTCGAGGCCCTGGCGGGCTCGATCGGCTCGGTGGGACTGCTCCAGCCGCTGATCGTCCGCCCTCTCGACGATGGGCGCTACGAGCTGGTCGCCGGCGAGCGGCGCTGGCGGGCCGCGCAGCAGGCGGGAATCGACCGTGTCCCGGCCGTGGTCCGGACCTCGCCCGAGGACGAGCGCCTCCAGGCGGCCCTGATCGAGAACATGGTCCGCGAGGACCTCAACCCGGTCGAGGAGGCGAGGGCCTGCGCGGCGCTCGTCGATGACCTCGGCATCTCGAAGGAGGAGCTCGCCCGCCGCGTCGGGCGCAGCCGCGCCGCGATCTCCAACCTGATCCGCCTCCTCGACCTGCCCGACCCGGTGCTTGGGCTGCTCGAGCGCGGCGAGCTCAGCGAGGGACACGGCCGCGCCATCCTCCAGGTGCGCGACCAGGACCGCCGGGCCCGTCTCGCCAAGCAGGCCGCCGCCGAGGGCTGGTCGGTCCGCGACACCGAGCGGCGCGCCGCCGCGACTCCCGGGCGCAGGAAGACGACGAGCGGCGGTCGCATCTCGGCCGAGGAGCGGGCGGCGATGACGGACGCCGAGGATCTGCTCGGCTCCGCCCTCGGTCAGGACGTGCGGGTGCGCCGCGACGGCGACGGCGTCAAGGCGGAGCTCCGCTTCGACGACCTCGCCGAGCTCGAATCCCTCGCGCGCCGCCTTCGCAGACGCTCATGATCCGGGAGCTAGAATCGCGACCCCCGGGCGATTAGCTCAGTCGGTTAGAGCGCTTCTCTGATAAGGAAGAGGTCCCTGGTTCGAGTCCAGGATCGCCCATCTCTCGAAAGCCCCGCTCAGGCGGGGTTTCGTTTGCCCCGGGCTTGCGCCAGTTCGCCGCCTGACGCATCAGGTGTCCCTCCCGGCGCGCTCCCACCGACGCTCCACCACCGTGATCCTGTAGCAGCCCGGGGCCTTCGACAATCCGTCGCGGAACCACTCGCCCAAGAGGATGGCCGCGAGCGCGTTCTCGATCAGGTGCGGGGCGAGTCGATGCATCGCGGCCCGCCCCCACGAGATGCGGCGCCAGCGGAGCGCCTGTCGGCGGAGCTTCTCGAGGTTGGGGAGCGTCGCGGCGGTCACGTCTTCGCTCAGGATCAGTTCAAACCCGAGGCCGGTCGTCCGCTCGAGCCACCGGTCGAACTCCTGCATGTTCGGCAGGATGAAGACGGTCTCGACCAGCCGCACGGCGTTCCTCGCCGCCTCCCCGAAGGTCTCGAACCGCGGAGCTCGCCAAGGCTCGATGGTCACGAAGCGACCACCCGGACGCAGCACGCGACGCACCTCTTCCACGACCTTGTAGATGTCCGCGGCGTGGCAGATCGCTTCGACTGAGAAAACCAGGTCGAAGGAGTCGTCGGCGTACGGCAGGCGGTGAAAGTCGCCTTCCTGAATGTCCAGGTTGCGGCGGCGCCACGCGACTAGGCGCGCGGCGCGGACATGCCAAGGGGTGAGATCGATGCCGGCGAAGGCCAACTCCGAGTTCCGCCGAGCGAGGCTGAGCAGATTGAAGCCTCTGCCGCAACCGATCTCGAGCACCCGGCGCGCGCCCAGCATTCGAATCTGGCGCTCGACGATCAGCGATTGCGTCCGGTACCCGCGAGGGTGGAAGCTGCCGTCCGGGTTGAGCGCCATGTGCATGGCGCCACGCATCGAGTGCGCGAAGAAATACAGGGCCGCGCTCTGCTTGAAGTAGGGGACGACCAGGTCGATACCGCGCCGCTCCGAGAGGAGCCTTGGAAGATCGAAGTACGGATCGAGGTCCTTCAGGCGCTTGTCATCGTCGGCCTCCAAAAATCGATCGACGTTCTCCTCCGACATCGGCTTACTCCCGCAGCCCGGCGGCTTCGAGGGCCTCGTCCCTGGTCCAGAAGACCTGACGCCTCGTGATCAGGCCATCCGCGAGCCAGAAGATCGCCCAACCCGGTTGCTCCGCCGGCAAGCCGCTGCCCCTACCGCGCCCGACCTGGGTGTATCCGGTGAAGACCCTGTCATCTCTCAGGTCCGTTATGTCGT
>JBKPTM010000150.1:0-2682 GCA_046765935.1 Actinomycetota bacterium
ATGCTCGACCTCGACCACGGCACCTATCCCTTCGTCACCTCCTCCAACCCGGTGGCGGGCGCCGCCACCATCGGCGCCGGCGTCGGGCCGAGGGACATCGACGAGGTCTGGGGCATCGCCAAGGCCTATGCCACCCGCGTCGGAGCCGGCCCCTTCCCGAGCGAGCTCGAGGACGACCTCGGCGATCTCCTCCGGGAGCGCGGAGGAGAGATGGGGACCACCACCGGCCGGCCGCGTCGCTGCGGCTGGCTCGACCTAGTCGCCCTCCGCTACGCCGTCCGCCTCAACACGATGACCGCCCTCGCCGTCACCAAGCTCGACGTGCTCTCCGGCATCGACCCGCTGCGGGTCTGCGTCCGCTACCGCCATCCGGAGGGCGCCGTCTTCGACGAGTTCCCCTACCACCAGTCGATCATCCACACCGCCGAGCCAGAGTACGAGGAGCTCCCCGGGTTCGAAGGCGAGATCGGCGAGTGCCGCCGTGAGCAGGACCTCCCCGCCGAGGCGCGCGACTACCTCGCTGCGATCTCGGACAACCTCGGCATCCCGGTCCGGCTCGTCGGGGTCGGCCCGGGTCGCGACCAGGTGATCTGGATGGGCAAGGAAGCCGAGCCGCGCCTTCGAGCCGCCGCCTAGGCCAGCGCGCCGGTAGTAGCCAGCTCCTCGGTGCCGACCTGCGGGATCAGGCCCTCCTCGACGCCCTTCTCCTCGCCTCGGCGCAGCACGCGCAGGCCGAGGATCGTCGCCGCGAGCGTCGCCGTCACGCCCAGGCTCACCTGCACGCTGAGCAGTCCCTGGCGCGTCCAGTAGACATCCTCGAGGTCGAGCAGCAGCGCCGCCTCGTCCATGGTCAGGCCCATGCCGATCCCGAACGGGATCGAGAGGGTCGCCTCCACGCCCTCGTTGCGGGTCGTGATCGCCCCGATGCCGGAGGCGAACGCGAGCACGATCCCCGGAAGGAAGTGATGGATGTGGCGGCCGCTCACCCGGACGTTCTCGAACGGCCACCAGCCACTGCGGATCCCCCAGGTCGAGATGCGGGCGATCGCGAACGCGGCCAGGAAGCCCTGCAGGATGTTGAAGAGGACCGTCTCGTGGTGGGGCGTCGCGCGGATCCCGCGGCGCGCCACGGCGATGGTGTCCCGGGTCGCGTAGCCCGCGGCATCGACGAGACTCGCCGGCGCCGCGGCCACCTCGCTCTCCCTTCGCCGGCGTGCCAACCGAAGCAGCTCCCCGCCGATCAGCGTCACCGCAGGCCCGAGGGCGAGAACGGCAAGGCCGACCGTCGTGCGCTCCGCGTTCGCCCCGCTGGCGAGTGCGGACAACCCGCCCTTACGCCTCCTGCCGATCAGACTCGCCATGGGTCGCGCATGCTAGCCGCGGGCCGTTTGTTGACCCCGCAAACTGGGCAGGAAATCGGTCAGGTGCAGCCGAATTCAGTGACTACTACCGACCATGGAGTCCGCTCCAGTGAATAGGGTTCCGCACGTGCGGAGGTTGCTCTCACCGGTCAACGTGGGCGTCACCGCGGCCCGCCACGTGCTCTGGTATCTCAGCTACCACGCGACTCCGCGGCAGCGCTAGCCCGGTCCCCCTCGCCACCTATAGGGTCCCGCCCAGATGGGAATCATCGCCTGGATCCTGCTCGGACTGTTCGCCGGAGCCATCGCTCGCGCCCTCATCCCTGGACGAACTGAGCCAGCCGGCTGCATCGGCACCACCGCCGTAGGCATCCTCGGAGCCCTGATCGGCGGCTTCATCGCGAGCGCCCTCGACATCGGCGAGATCGACGAGTTCTTCGACCTCGGGACCTGGCTCATCGCGATCGGCGGCTCCGTGATCTTGCTCCTGATCATCCGCGCGTTCGCGCGCTGATCGCAACGCGGGCGGCCTGACGGCGCCTTGACCGGCTACGCGGGCTCCACCCCGAGGAACCTCTGCTCGAGAGTGCCCGACTCGTGGACCGAGACCACCAGGAGTGGGACGTCCCCCGTGTTCCTGAGGCCATGAGGGGTGTGGGCCGGCACCACGAGCAGCTGGTCGGGCGCGAGCTCGGCGACCTCCTCCCCGACCGTCCAGCGGCCATGGCCCTCCAGCAGAACGAAGGTCTCGGAATAGGGATGGACGTGCATCTCGATGAAGCGCCCGGGCGGCGTGCGGACGACGAAGATCGAGATGTCGATCCCCGCCCGCGCCTCCCCCTCGAAGAGCGCGGCCGTCGGGCTGAACATCATCTCCGCGAGGTCGTATCTGACGAGCTGCGGCGCTGCTTCCACTTGCACCTCCTTGAGCGTGGCCGGCCACCGACCCTAGCGATGAGTGGCGACCCTGACGCGCGCCTGAGTCAGGGCGCGCAGCTGCGAATCCGGTCGCGTCGCCCTGCCCCGGGGCAGCGGTCGCGTCCCGGCCCACCGCGGATCCGGTCGGCCCCTGGGCCTCCGACCAGTGCGTCTCGGTCGGGGCCACCGCGGATGACGTCCCGGCCGGTCCCTGCACAGATCCGGTCCGCGCCCCTGCCGCCGCGGATGACGTCCCGACCGGCGCCTGTCGCGATCACGTCGGGACCGATGCTTCCACGCAGCACATCCCGGCCTCCGGTCCCGACCACGGTGGCCACCCTGCCCTTGCAGCGCCTCGGCTTCGGCCGGTCCGCGCCGATTCGCTCGATGTAGGACCGATAGG
>JBKPTM010000151.1:0-2534 GCA_046765935.1 Actinomycetota bacterium
GACCGGTTCCGTGGTCCGCTACATCAGCCGCGACGGCGACTTCACCGCCGACCTCGAGCTCGACGCGGACGGCCTGCTCGAGTTCTACCCGCGACTGGCGAGGCGGATCCAGCCCGGCGAGAGAGCGGACGCGTCCGGATAAACGGGGGATAAGAGGTGCGTCAAACCGCGCCCCTCTCCCCTACGCTTCCTCGCCCGTGGCGCTCTCGGACGAACAGCGCACCATGCTCCAGCTGCTCCTCGAAGGGGGGCAGCGCTATGAGGACATCGGCTCCCTGCTGGGGATCTCGGCCGATGAGGTCCGCGCGCGCGCCCGGGCTGCGCTCCAGGAGATCGGAGGCGCCGATCCGGACGCCCACGTCGGGCTGAGCGACTACCTGCTAGGTCAGGCCGACCCGATCGGCCGGGCGGACGCGGTGCGGCAGCTGCAGAGCGATCCCGAGGCGAACGCTCTCGCCGAGCGGCTTGTGCAGAACCTGCGGTTACTGGCGCCCAAGGCCGAGCTCCCGGAGATTCCCGAACCCCGGGGGGGCCGCAGGGCCGCGCCGCCCCCTCCACCGCCCTCCGCGTCGCCCCAGCCACCGCCGGCCACGCCTCCCTCTCCGGGTGCGCCTGCCCCGGCAAAGGGGCCCGGGGTCGCCTCACGGGTCGCGGGCGCCTTCAGCGGACTGGGCGGGCTGACGGGGCGCCGCCGGACGCAGTTCATCGTCGGGCTCGCCGCGGCGCTCGCCTTGGTGATCGTCGTCATCGTCGTCGCCAGCAGCGGGGGGAGCAGCGACGGCGGCGACTGCAAGGGAGTCGACACCACCACGGCCCAGCAGTCAGGCGTTCCGACCATCAAGCTCGTGGCGACCGGCGCCGCGGCTGACGCGGACTGTCCACCGAGCGGTCAGATCACGCTCGGGGCAACGCAGCAGGCCTCGAACAACAAGAACCAGACGCCCACCTTCGCGCTACAGGCGAACGCGGTGCACCTGCCTCCAAGCGCCAGCGGCGAGCGCTACCTGCTCTGGCTGTACAAGTCCGACACCCAGTCACTGCCGCTCGGCCAGGAGACGGTCGATTCGAGCGGCAACCTGACCGGCGGCGTACCCCTGATCGCCCAGCAGGTCCTGCTCCTGCCCGCATTCGACTCGATCCGGATCTCAAAGGTGAGCTCGACGGAGGCGCAGCAGATCCAGCAGACGCTCCAGCAGCAGGGCAAGAAGGCGAGCGGCGTGGTCCAGTTCGTCGGCCAGCCGATGCTCGAGGGCAACATCTCGGAGCTCGGCCTCGATCAGCTCCTGCAGCAGGCCCAGAGCCAGGCCCAGGCGAATCAGGGCGCCGGCAAGAAGGGCTGAGCCACCCCGCCTGACATGGCCTTGAGCGAGGACCAGCGCGCCCTGCTCAGGCTGCTGCTCGCGGGCGACACCTACGAGCGGGTGGCGGACGTGCTCGGGACGAGTGCCGAGGAGGTCCGTGCGCGAGGTCACCGGGCGGCCGACGTGCTCGAGGACGAGGGCGACCCGGAGCTCTCGGCCGAGATCGTGAGGGAGCGCCTCGCGGCGCTCGAGGGCGGTCCCGCCGCGCACCCGTCCCCCGAGACCGCCCCGGCGGATCCCGGCCGCAGGCGGCTCGCGCTCTGGATCATCCCTGCAGCGGGCGCGGTGGTTCTGCTCGTCGTGTTGCTGGTCGTGGGCATCGGCGGAGGCGGTGGCGACGAGGGCACCACGACCTCGGGCGGCGGCCGGGAGGAGGCCGTACCGGTGAAGCTCATCCCGCTCGGCGGCTCACACGCCAGCGGTGGCCTGACGATCATCCGGATCGCGGACCAGCCAGCGGTAGATCTCGACATCCGGGGACTGACCCCCACCGGGAAGGGCGAAACCTATGTCCTCTGGTTCGTCGGCTCGGGCGGCCGCAGCCTGCCGGTCGCCTTCCAGGCGGTCGGCCAGGACGGCCGGATCACGGGCCGGACGCCGATCCCTACCGCCGCGTCCAGCTTGCTCCCGAGCTTCGACACCGCCGACCTGACGCTCACGCGCCAGAGCGCCGCCGCCGATGCGGTCAAGCAGGCGGCGCAGGCCGGCACCCTCCCCCAGCGGGTCGGTACGAGCATCCTGCGTGGGCCTCTGCGCTAGCTGACGAACTGCGATCGCTCAGGCGATCAGGAGGGCGGCAGAAGCTTGCCCGGATTCATGATTCCCGCCGGGTCGAGGCGCTCCTTGACCGCGCGCAGCGCGTCGAGGCCTAGTTCGCCGACCTCCGCGCGCATGTAGGGGGCGTGGTCGCGGCCGACGGCGTGGTGGTGGGTGATGGTGCCCTCGGCGGCGACGATCGCCTCACAGGCGGCGGACTTGGCCGCTCGCCACTGGTCGAGTTCCTCGCCGGGCCGGGCGCGGGTCAGGAAGGTGAAGTAGAGCGAGGCGCCGTCCGCGTAGGCGTGGGAGACGTGGCACATGACGATCGAGCGCTCCCCGAGGGCGCCGCGCAACGTGTCCCCGACCCCCCGGTAGAGCTCTTCCAGGCGGCTCCAGGTGTGGGCGGTCTCGAGC
>JBKPTM010000152.1:0-5184 GCA_046765935.1 Actinomycetota bacterium
GTAGACGCGGCCGCCGGTCATCCCGGCGCAGGCCCAGGGCCCGATGTCGCCGAGCACGACGGCGCGGCCCGAGGTCATGTACTCGAAGGCGAAGCCCTTGGCGTTGGCGCGGTCGACCACGCAGCCCTGTGAGTCGTCGACCGGCTGCTCGGGCTCGCCTGCGAGGACCACGTCGGCGCCTGAGAGCCGGATGCAGAACCGCGAGTCCGCCGAGCCCTGCACGAAGAGTCGGCCGCGCTGGGCGCCGTAGGCGAAGGACTTGCCGACGGAGCCGTTGACGCGCTTTCCGCCGGAGTTCTTGCCCTTCAGGATCGAGACGGTGCCGCCGAGCATCGTCTTGCCGACGCCGTCCTGGGCGCCACCCTCGACGCGGCAGGTGACACCCCACTCGTTGAAGGCGCCGAAGCCCTGGCCGGCGACGCTGCCGCCGTTGAAGACCAGCTCTGCGAGCTCGTCGTTCTCGGTGCCCTCGGGGGCGCCGTCGTAGATCCTCGCTCGGGCGATGGCGCCCGAGAGCTCCGTGCCGAGCACGCGATCGTTGGCGTCCGTCCGGCGCGGGAACTCGACGCTCACGCAGGAGCCGTCGAAGACCTTGTCCGCGACCGAGGCGATCTCGGTCGAAGCCTGCTTGGGCTCCATCCGGAGGGGCTTCGCGCGGACCAGTCCGGCCTCGGCGCGAGCCTCGACCAGCGCCTCCTCCTCCACCGGAAGATCGATTGGCTCGAGGTCGAGGAACTCCTCGAGCGGCGTGATCAGCGGCGCGAGGTCGATCTTCTCCTGGTGGGAGATCTGCTCGAGCAGGTCATAGCGGCCGATCAGGTCCTGGGCGCGCCCGTAGCCGAGCGAGCCGACGACCTCCTTGACCTCCTCGCCCATCGCCTGGAAGAAGCGGGCGCAGCTCTCGGCGGCCGAGTCGACGGCTTGGGGAGTGAACTTCTTGAGGCCGTGCTCCTGGGCCTGCTCAACGGTCTCGATCTGCGTCGCGATGCCGACGTGGCAGGTGTCCAGCTGGCAGCCGCGGCAGATCGTGCAGCCGAGGGACACCATCGCCAGCGTGCCGAAGGCGACCCGGTTGGCCCCCATGCAGTGGAGCTTCACGATGTCGTGGGCGTGGCGGTAGCCGCCGTCGGCCCAGATCTCGACTCGGTTGCGGATCCCGGCCTCCATCAGAGCGCGGTGGACGGCGCGGGTGCCGATGTCGGAGGGCAGGCCGACGTGGCGGAGCGCGTGCTGGCGCGCGGCGCCGGTGCCGCCCTCGAAGCCGCTCAGGGTGATGATGTCGGCTCCCGCCTTGGCGATGCCGAGGCCGATCGTGCCGATGTTCGGGACGACCGGGACCTTGACCGAGACGCGCAGGTCCGGGTTGACCGTCTTGAGCTCGTCGATCAGCTCCGCGAGGTCCTCGATCGAGTAGAGGTCGTGGTTGTTCGACGGTGAGATCAGGTCGGTGCCGGGCGAGGCGTTTCGCGCGGCGGCGACTTTCTCCGAGACCTTCTTGCCGGGAAGGTGCCCGCCCTCGCCGGGCTTCGCGCCCTGGCCGATCTTGATCTCGGCGACGTAGGAGGAGTTGAGCATCTCGGCGGAGACGCCGAAGCGGCCCGAGGCCACCTGCTGGCCGCGCCACTTGCGGTAGCGGCCGTACATGTCCTGGATCTCGCCGCCCTCCCCGTTGATGCAGAGGATGTTGATCGCCTTGGCCGCCTCCGCATAGGCGCGGAAGGCGGGCTCGGACTGCGAGCCGAAGCTCATCGAGCTGATCACCACCGGGTAGTCGTGATGGCCGATGGAGGCGTCGACCTGCGAGGGATCGACCGGGTCTCGATCGGGCTCCTTCTTCAAGCCCATGATGTGACGCATCGAGATCGGGTTCTCCTTCTCGAGATCCCGGACCTTCTGGGAGTACTCGGCGAAGTCGGCGGTGCCGTTGGCGGTGGCGATCGCGGCCTTGTAGACCTTCGGATAGAAGCGGAAGGTCTTGGCGGGCTTCGACTCCTCGTCGCCGCTCAGGATCCGGTGTCGCCCGTCCGTGTCTGCGTCGAGGTGTGGGAATCCCACCCCACCCTTGTTGGTGGCCGCAAAGGCCTCGGTGTGGAAGATCTCCGCGAGCTCGGGCATCAAGCCGATCGAAGAGAACTGGCGCGCGTAGCCGCGGACCTCGTGGATCCCGATGGTGGAGATCACCTTCTCGATGCCCTTGCGGAGCGCCGAGCAGAGGTTGGCGACGTCGTTCTCGTAGTCGTCGACGCAGATCACCTCGACCATCACGTACGGGCTGACGCCGTTGGCGCCGAGGCCGAGGGCGAGCATCACGTCATGGACGTTGCGGATTGCGGCTGAGCGCAGAACGATCGAGCATCGGCGGCGAAGATTGTCCTCCCCAGGGCCGACCTCGAACTGCTTCAGCGCCTGGTCGATCGCCGATGTCGCCAGGTGCGGGTCGACGTACCGGCGCTCGCCGTCGTAGACGGTGCGGTCGGTGAGAACGACCAGCTCCGCGCCGTCCGTGACGGCCTTCACCGCCTCCTGGCGCAGCCGCTCGATCGCGCCCTGGGTCGTCTCCGACTCGAGCAGCGCGATGTCGATCGCCTTGGCCCGGTCACCGAAGGCCTCCCAGAGGTCCTCGAGGACGAAGGTGCCCTGCTCGTTCGCGATGCGGCGGTAGGTGCTGTGCGGGAGTGGGGCCAGGTCGTGGTGGCCTCCGAGGATCACGGGGAAATCGGTCTCGATCGTCCGGGTGTCGGCGGAGGGATCACCGAGTGCCGGCCGGCGACCGAAGACGGCGCGGGTCGAGAAGTGCTCGATCTCGCGCTCGCGGTCGATCGCGGGGTTGGTGACGACGGCGACCGTCTCCTTGAAGTAGTCGGCGAGGTTCTGACGCTCGGGCGAGAGCGCCGCCAGCGGGCCGTCGTAGCCAAGGGAGCCGATCGGCTCGGCGCCGTTGTCGGCCATCTGCTGGACGAGCTTGACGTCGTCGCGCTGCCAGCCGAAGCCGGCGAGCACGCGGTCCTCGACCTTCACCGGCTCCTCCGGGCCCGCGTCGGTGTAGCCGGGGATCTCGGGGCCCTCCAGCGGGCCGCCGGTCTCGAGCGCGCGGTCGTAGCCCGCGACTTCCTCGGTCCCGGTCCGCCGCAGCCAGCGCTTGCGGACCTCGACCAGCATCTCGGCGTGCGGGTGGAGGCTGGCGCGGTGCTTGTCGCGGTCGATCAGGACCATGTACTTCTGGCCAGGCGCCATCGGCTGCGGCTCGGAGACCATCTTGTCGACGGGGACGACCCCCGGCTCGGAGCTGAAGACGAAGTCCTGCGCCGTCTCGAGCTTCCAGAGCGGGCGCAGCCCCATCGCGTCAGCCGAGAAGACGCACTCGTCGCGGTGGCGGGCGATCAGGGCGACCGGGCCCTGCGCGTAGGGCCCCATCGCCTGGCGCAAGTACATGTAGAAGGAGTGGAGCTCGTCGGGGAGCCCGGCGATCTCGTCGACGATCGGCGGCACCACCATCTCCATCGCCTCGGCCAGCGAGAGGCCGTGGCGCCGGCAGAGCGTCTCGACCGTCCGGTTCAGGTCCTGCGAGTCGGAGTTGTCCTCCCCGATCGGCACGCCGAGCATGCGCGCCTCCTGGCGCAGCTGCTCGATCGTGTTGATCTCACCGTTGTGGCCGAGGACGCCGAAGGGCTGGACGCGAGTGAACGAGGGCCAGGTGTTGGTCGAGTAGCGGTTGTGGCCGAAGGCGCCGATCGTCTCCATGCGCTCGTCGGAGAGGTCGGCGTAGTAGGAGCCGAGCACCTTCGGGTTGCCCATCACCTTGTAGACGGCGGTCCTGCCCGAGAACGAGGCGACGTGGACGCCGAGCTTCCCCTCGAGCGCGATCTTCAGGTTGAAGACGGTGCGATCGGCCTCCGAGGCCTCCGGGGCCAGCCCGGCGAACTGCCAGAACTGCGGCTCCTCCTCGCGAGCGGTCGGCCCGAGCGCAGCGGAGTCGACTGCGCCGACGCGCTCGGCCAGGATCCGGAAGCCGGCGGCGCCGAGGAGCTCGCGGGCGTCGTGGCGGATCTTCTCTAGATCCTGGGAGCGCTCGACGAAGACATGCGCCACAGCGAAGGCGTCATCGAGCGCGAGCGAGGGGTTGTGACCTCCCTGCCGGACCTCTTCGGCCCAGATCTTGGTCGGGATGTCGACCTGGAGCCCGCAGCCGTCACCCTCGCCGTCGACGTTGCCGGCGCGGTGGAGCATCTTCTGGAGCGACTCGAGCGCGAGCGTGACCGGCTCGTGGCTCGGCGTCGCGTCGCGCCGGACCGAGGCGTACAGCGCGCACGCGTCCTTGTCCTCGACGCTCGGCGGAGCGACTAGAGGCCGATAGGCGCGCTCAGGGGAGAAGCGCACACGCTCTGGGGACGAGTTCCTCAATTTGCCTCCGGATCCGCGCCTTCTTCGAGCGGGCGCGCGACGGGGGTGGACCGACGGGCGCGGAATTATAAGCGGCGGCCCACTCGGCACCGTCGCATGCCTCACCGGCGGGCCGGATGCTTGTCCGCAATTTGCTAATGCGCCGCCGGCCGGATACGGCCACCTGCAGCGCTACTTTCAGCGTGCTGACGCGTTCTTCGTAGTGTCTTAGCGAACGCTCACAAAGTGCTAGAACACACCAAGGGGAGCAACGGACTGGGGATCGACGGAGAAGGATGAAGGACCCAAAGAAGGCAGAGACGGGAGAACAGGGGAACGCGGAGCCGTCCAATGCGGGCTCGGAGACCGAGCGCTTCCAGGCCATTGTGGACGTCCGGCACAACGAGGCCGTCACCGGCGAGTCCGGCGTCCCGGCCAATCAGCGGGATCACGAGCTGCGCCGCCAGATGCGCTCGCTCGAAGAGTTCTCCTGAGAAATTCCGACAAGCGCCGCGATTAGCGTGCCGCGGCGATGTCCCTTGCGGTAGTCGGCAGCGACGCGTACAAGTGGTGGCTCGCCTTCCACATCCTCCTCGCGGTGATCTGGGTCGGGAGCAACACCGCCATCCAGATCTTCGTCATCCGCGCGCTGCGTGCCGGCCCCGACCGGATCGCCTATCTCGCGAGCGAGATCGAGTGGTACGGGACCCGGGTTCTCGTGCCGACCTCGCTGACCCTCGTCGTCATCGGCTTCATCCTGCTGCACGTGTCCAGCGGCGCCTACGACCTCGGGCAGGGGTGGGT
>JBKPTM010000153.1:0-5342 GCA_046765935.1 Actinomycetota bacterium
GCGTACTGCTACAGTGCCCGTACATTGTACGACTGCAACGTACGAGGTACGAAATGAAAGACAAGGACGCAATCGTCGCGAAGGGACTCAGCAAGCAGTACGACGACCTCTGGGCCCTCCGCGATGTCGACTTCGCAGTCCCGGCCGGGTCCGTGCTCGGCCTGCTGGGCCACAACGGCGCCGGCAAGACGACCGCAATCCGGATCCTCACGACGCTGGCGGAGCCGACCTCGGGCGAGGCCCGCGTCGCCGGCTTCGACGTGGCCACCGAGGGTGCGCGGGTGCGAGAGCGCATCGGCGTGGCGGGTCAGTCCGCGACGGTCGACGACCTGTTGACCGCGAGGGCGAACCTCGAGATGGTCGGCCGCCTCTACCACCTCCCCAAGGCCGAGGTGCGAAGCCGGGCGGACGAGTTGCTCGAGCGACTCGGCCTGGCCGACGTCGGCGATCGCCTGGTGAAGACGTTTTCGGGCGGGATGCGGCGCCGGCTCGACCTCGCGGCGAGCCTCGTGGCCGATCCGCCTGTCCTTTTCCTCGATGAACCGACAACGGGACTCGATCCCGAGGCCCGCGTCGAGCTCTGGGATCTGCTGCGCGAGCTGGTGGGCGGCGGGACGACGCTGCTCCTCACCACGCAGTACCTCGATGAGGCGGACCAGCTGGCCGATTCCATCGTCGTCCTCGATCGGGGGCGCGTCATAGAAGAGGGGTCGCCGGCGGAGCTCAAATCCAGGGTCGGCGGCGAGCGGGTGGTGATCAACGTCTCCGGGACGCAGGAGATCGCGTCGGCGGCGAGTGCGCTGGCTCGCTTCGCCGACGGACACATCGACAGCGATCCCGACGAGCTGGTGGTCACCGCGCCGGTGCGGCGCGGGACGCGCCTGATCGAGGTCGTCCGCGCCCTGGATCAGGAGGGGATCGACGCGGCCGACGTCCACAGGCGCGAGCCGACGCTCGACGACGTCTTCCTGACCCTGACCGGCACGCGGCGAGTCGAGCCGAACCCAACTGATGAGCATGACCTCGAGGAGGTGGCAGCCTGATGCAGGAAGCAGCGACCACAGTCGATTCCGGAATCCACACGCGCCTGAGCTGGTTCATCTCGGACACGCTGGCGATTGCAAGACGTAGCGCGGCTCACATTCGCCAGACCCCGGAGAAGCTCCTCGACGTCACGATGCAGCCGCTGATGTTCGTGCTGCTCTTCGCGTTCGTCTTCGGCGGCGCGATTCACGTGGCAGGCGGCAGCTACCGCGAGTACCTGGTTGGCGGGATCCTCGTCCAGACCATCTTCTTCGGAATGATGGGACCGGCGATCTCGATCGCGACCGACCTCAAGGAGGGCGTCCTCGAGCGCTTCCGCTCGTTGCCGATGTCGCGTTCCGCCTATCTGTTCGGACTGATAACGGCGGAGTTCTCGGCCATGCTCCTCGCGGTCGTGATCATGACCGTCAGCGGCCTGATCGTCGGCTGGGGGATCAGCGCAAGCATCCTCAGCGCGATCGCGGGCTACGGGCTGCTCCTGCTGCTTGCCGCCCTGGCGATCTGGCTCGGCACGCTGCTGGGTATCGCGGTCCGCTCCCCGGATGCGGTGATGGGGCTGGCGTTCATCGTGATCTTCCCCCTCACCTTCATCTCGAGCGCTTTCGTCGGCACGGGCACGCTGCCCGACGGCCTGCGGCAGGTCGCGGAGTGGAACCCGATCAGCGCCATGGCGGCTGCCGTGCGGACCCTGTTCGGCAATCCCACGGCGGTGCCGAGCGACGCCGTCTGGCCGCTCGCGCATCCGGTGCTGGCATCGGTGATCTGGATCGTCGCGGGTTTGGCGGTGGTGATCCCGCTGACGATGCGGCTCTACCGGCGCAAGACGACAGGCTGATCCGCGTGCCTAGGATGGGCGGGTGGCCGACCAGCGCCAGCGAGTCAGCTCCGGGTCCCCATTCGAGGAGCCGATCGGGTTCAGCCGCGCGCTTCGGGTTGGCGACCGCGTGCTGGTCTCGGGCACCGGGCCGATCTGGCCGGACGGCTCCTGCGACCCCGATCCGGAGCGGCAGGCGAGCCGATGCATGGAGATCATCGTCGCCGCGCTCGAGGGGGCCGGCGCACGCGCGGATCAGGTGACCCGGACGCGGATGTACATCATCGACCCGGCCGATTCCGAGGCCGTCGGCAGAGCCCACGCCGCCGCCTTCGGTGCTGCGCGCCCTGCCGCGACGATGGTCGTCGTGGCGGGATTGCTCGACCCGCGCTGGAAGGTCGAGGTGGAAGCGGAGGCGCTGATCGAATGAGCCTGGTGCGCTACTACGCCGCCTCGACATTGGACGGCTACATCGCCGAGGCGGACGACACTCTCGATTGGCTCCTCAAGTACGAGGGGCACTTCGAGGACGCGGACACGGACGCGAACCAGGCCGGTTACGACGTCTTCTACGAGGGGATCGGGGCCTTGGTGTCGGGCTCCACGACCTACGAGTGGGTGCTCGAGCACGGCAGCGGCTGGCCCTACGCCGGCAAGCCGTGCTGGATCCTGAGCACGCGCGAGCTGCCGAAGCCCGAGGGCGAGGGTGTCGACGTCCGCATCGTCTCCGGCGAGATTCCGGAGCTGATCGACGCGATGCTCGAGTCCGCCGGCGAGCGAGACCTCTGGATCGTCGGCGGGGGCAACGTCGCCTCGCAGTTCGCGGACCACGGTCTGCTCGACCGCGTAGAGGTGACCGTGGTTCCCGTCGTGCTCGGCGAGGGCAAGCCGCTGTTCGAGGGGCGATTGCCGGGCGGGCCGATGCAGCTGATCTCGGCCCGCACGTTCGCCAGCGGGATGATCGGCCTGACCTACGAGATCAAGCGCTGATCAGGCCGCGGACGCGCTCCGGCGTGAGCTCCTCGAGCGAGTCGAGGATGACGTCGGCCAGCTCCAGCGCGTCGGGATCGGGCGGGAAGTCCCGGTTGGGCACGGCGATCACCGCCATCCCCGCACCATGGGCGGAGCGGATGCCGTTGGTCGAGTCCTCGATCGCGGTGCAGGCGCTGGGCTCCACGGCCAGGCGCCTGGCCGCCTCGAGGTAGACATCTGGGGCGGGCTTGCCCGCACCCACCTCCTCCGAGGAGACGGTCGCCCGGAAGCAGTCCGCGATGCCGGCCTCGTCCAGCACCAGATCGATCACGTGTCGGTTCGAGGACGAGGCGAGGCCCAACGGCCACTCCGCCGCAAGCGCCCTGACCGACTCCGCCGCGCCAGGGAGCAGCGGCAGGTGTTCGCGGTAGAGCGCCGCGACCCGGTCTGCGACCTCCTGTGAGATCCGCTCGGGCTCCATCCGCACGCCCAGCTGCTCGTGCACATAGCGGGACCACTCCACCGAGCTCATTCCCATCATGTCCCGCTGGGCGCCCTCGTGCCACCGCCCGCCGTTCTCCTCGGTGAAGCGCTGTCGCACCTCATCCCAGACCGCTTCGGAATCGACCAGGAGGCCATCCAGGTCAAAGACGACTGCGTCGATGGCGCTGACGGGGTCGGGCATGGGCGGCGAGTCTAGGTCCGAACGTGGGTTGAACCTGGCGTCGGCCGCCTAAAGCCACCCGGGAGCCGAGCCGATGCGGGCGTCATGGACGCCCGGCTCTCCTGGCTCATCACAGGCGGAATCGCGATCTTCTTGGTCTGGCTCGCGTTCTCGCTGACCAGCGGCGGCAGCCAGCCGAGCGTGAGCCCAGCCCCGCCGGCGAATTCGCCCGGCGCGCCGCCTCCAGCCGGCGCCGCTCCCGTCGCGGACCGATCGGCCATTGACGATCTTCTCACCCGGACGTTCACCCAGAACGACCCAACCCAATGCACCCGGGACCTGACGCGGGCCTACCTCCGCCAGAACTTCGGATCAGAGAAGGGCACCTTGGACCGCTGCCGGAGGCGGAACACCCCGCAGTCCCCGAAGGGAGCGAAGAGCATCGAGGTTCAGAGCGTCAGCGGAGGTGGATCAAGCGCCACTGCGGTGCTCAGGCTGACCAGCGATAACACGCTGGACGGCAGCACGATGACGCTCAGTCTCGCCCATGAAGATGGCCGCTGGAAGCTGAACAAGCTGCTCGACGTCCAGATCGACCGCGCCCGCTTCGACCAGCATCTCCGCGACGAGCTCGGATCTCATGGATACCTCCCGGCCGAGACCAGCTGCGCGGTGTCGAAACTGGATCGGACCGTGAGCGACGCCGAGATAGAGAGCGATGTGATCACCGCCTCCAGCTCGTACGAGTACGTCCAGTCGGCCGCCGTGTCCTGCCTGAGCCGTCCCACCCTGATCCGCGAGTTGCGTCGGGAATTCAATGCCGTGCTCTCCAGCCGCGGCTTCCCGTCCAGTGTCACGCGATGTGTCGTCGACAAGTTGACCCGCGGCCTCCCCATCGCGCGTCTGCGGCACCTGCTCGCCGCGGGATCGCGCAGCGCGGAGGCTTGGTACAAGCTCGGATACCAGGCGACGCTCGATTGCACGGGTGGTACGACAAACGCCGCCCAGTCGGCCACGACCTGAGCCCGCCGGCCCCTCGCCCGCTGACGCTGGAGCTCAGGCCTTGCTGACGGCGATGCGGAGTTCGCGGCCCTCGATGGTGGCCTTCTCGCCCGCGCCGTCCGCCCCGTAATCGACGGACGTGGCCAGGGTCTCGCCCGCGATGTAGGACTCGTGCTCGCGGGCCGCCTCGATCAGCTCGTCGTCGCCGCCGAGCTCGAGGGAGATCCGGTCCGAGACGTCAAGGCCGGCCTGCTTGCGCGCCTCCTGGACGGCGCGGACGACCTCGCGCGCCAGGCCCTCGCGGCGCAGCTCGTCGTCGAGATCGAGCTCGAGTGCGACGGCGTGGCCCGCCTCGGCCTCGACCTGGTAGCCCTCGAGCGGCTCCATCACCAGGTTGATGTCGTCGGCGCCGAGGGTGTGGTCCTTCCCCCCCACCTGGATGCCGACCTCCTCGCCGCGGTCGAGGGCGGCGGCCACGGCGCCGGCGTCGAGCGCCTCGATCGCCGCCGCGGCCTGCGGCATGTCCTTGCCGAAGCGGGGGCCAAGCGAGCGGTAGCTCGGCTTGACCCGGTAAGAGACGAGCTCGGCTTCGCTGTGGACGAAGTCAAGCTCCTTGACGTTGAGCTCGGAGGCGATCACGTCGGTGAGCCGTTCGATCGATGCCCGCTCAACGTCGGATGCGACGACCACCGCCTTGCGGAGCGGCTGGCGCAGCTTGACCTTGGCCTGGGCGCGCGCGGCGCGACCCAGCTCGATCGTTCTCCGCACCGCGTCCATCCCGACCTCGAGCTGCTCGTCGATCAGGCGCTCGTCGACCTCGGGGTAGTCGCAGAGATGGATCGAGTC
>JBKPTM010000154.1:0-2974 GCA_046765935.1 Actinomycetota bacterium
CGACCTCGAGCGCAAGATCGCCGAGCGCGAGTACGCTCAACCTGCCCTTCTCCCCGTCGGGCTTTGTCACTTCGTCGCCTTCCTTGGCTGTCGGCGCTCGCCGACCCCCAGAGGATCGCAGAGATGACGGCCTAGATACGAACGCCAGCCCCATGCCGGAACTCGCGTTGGCCTGCCGGGAACACCCTCAACTGGGCGGCAGAAGCTTGCCCGGATTCAGGATTCCCGCCGGGTCGAGGCGCTCCTTGACCGCGCGCAGAGCGTCGAGGCCTAGTTCGCCGACCTCCGCGCGCATGTAGGGGGCGTGGTCGCGCCCGACGGCGTGGTGGTGGGTGATGGTGCCCTCGGCGGCGACGATCGCCTCACAGGCGGCGGACTTGGCCGCCCGCCACTGGTCGAGCTCCTCGCCGGGCCGGGCGCGGGTCAGGAAGGTGAAGTAGAGCGAGGCACCGTCCGCGTAGGCGTGTGAGACGTGGCACATGACGATCGAGCGCTCCCCGAGTGCGCCGCGCAACGCGTCCCCGACCCCCCGGTAGAGCTCTTCCAGGCGGGTCCAGGTGTGGGCGGTCTCGAGCGTCTCGACGAGGACGCCCAGGTTCATCAGCTCGTCGCGGAGGTACGGGCCGCCATAGCGATTGCGGTACCAGGAGTACCCGGCCGACCGGCCTAGGGACACGGCGCCGCCGAGCCGCAGCCTGGCCTGGGCGAGCCCTCGCCGCCGGCTGACGGAGTCGCGCTCCCCCTCCCACCCGCAGATCAACAGGCAGCCGCCGCGGCGGCGGCGCAGCGACAGGTATGTGTCGAGCGCCCGCCTCCGGAACCCTTCCGTGCCGGCGAGCTCGAGTGAGACCCGGGTCTCCTCCTCGTCTGAGAGCCGGAGGAGGTCGGGCGCCTCGTGCCGCTGGGCGAGGTCGCGGACGATCTCCCGACCGGCCTCGAAGTCCTGGGCCACCCAGCCCTCGTACACCCGGGTCCGCGGGGCGGGTCGCACCCGGCAGGTCACCTCGGTGATGACGCCAAGGGTTCCCTCAGAGCCCAACACGAGCTCGCGAAGCGAAGGGCCGGCGGCGGTGTGTGGGATCTGGAGCGTGCGCAGGCGACCGGCCGGCGCCGCGAGCTCGAGGGCGGTGACCAGCTCGTCGAAGCGGCCGTAGCCGCTCGAGGCCTGGCCGGCCGAGCGCGTCGCCGCGAACCCGCCGATCGTCGCCTCCTCGAAGGACTGCGGAAAGTGGCCCAGCGTGGCTCCCAGGGCGCCGAGCGCCGCCTCCGCCTCTGGGCCCGTGAGCCCCGGCCCCAGGCGCGCCGTGAGGGACTGCGAATCCAGTTCCACCGAGCGCAGGCGAGAGAGCTCGAGTGAGACGACCGCGGAATGTCCGTTCGCGAGCGCCTCCACCCCGCCTACCACGCTCGTCCCACCGCCGAACGGCACCACCGCGACGCCGGCGGCCACGCACGCTTCGAGGACGGCCTCGACGCCTGCGGCGTCGGCGGGCCGCAGGACGGCGTCGGGGGCGTGCTCGAGCCGCCCGGTGCGCAGCCGGACCAGGTCCGGGTAGCTCCGCCCGGCGGCGTGGCGGATGCGGTCATCGGGTCGGTCGAGGACCTCCCCGGCCGCCGCCCGCACCGAGTCGGGAAGCGGCCGCGCCTCCGGCAGCGAGACCTGGTCGATCGAGACCGGCTCGGCTGCGTCGTCAGGAGCGACGCCGAGCTCGTCACGGACCGCGGCGACGGCGGTCTCCGAGAGCTCGACGCGTCGCTCAGGGTCCCCCCAGCCCCACCACTTCATCCTGGCGGTCAGAGCCCTAGCCCTCCGCCCCCGTCGCGACCGTCTCCAGCCCGTCGAGCGCCTCGTTCAGAGTCCGGCCGATCGCCCGCCGCATCATCGGCGAGCCGAGGCGCGACAGCCCGCGCAGCCGGCGGTCGAGGGCCAGGGTCACCTGCGTATCGCCGTTCTGGGGGTCGAGCTCGATCTCGGTGCGGGCCCGGCGAACGAAGCGCTCGAACGGCGTGCCCTCGACGGTCTGCTCGAAGACGTAGCGCTCGCCATCCCTCTCCTCCACACACCGGAAGTCCGCTCGGACGCCGCGGCCGCCGCGTGTCCCCAGCACCTGCGTCCAGCTCCGCTCGGCGGGCGGGCCCTCGCTCACGTTCTCGACTCGGGTGGTGTTCGGCCACCAGCGCGGGAGGTGGTAGGGATCGGTGATCACGGACCAGAGCGAGCTCGCGGGCGCGGCTATGCGGCGCCTCCGCACAACGCGTGCCATGAGAGCTGCGGCCCTAGTCCTCGCCGGTCAGCTTCCGCAGATCGCGCACGAGCAGCATGTGGGTCAGGTTGCTGCAGGCCGCGGCGAGGCTCTCCAGGTTCTCGATCGCCTCCTGGCGGACGTTGTGGTTCGAGGAGCGAAGGCCGGGACTGAGCACGGCCTCGAGCAGCACCGCCTCGCGATCTGCGGCCGTGCGGAGCACCTTCAGGTTGCGGCCACCGACCCCGAAGCGGGCAAGCTCGGAGGCCGCCTTGACGATCTCGCGGTCGGTGTCGTCGTAGAGCTTCGTGCCGTCGACCTTGTCGGGCTGGACCAGGCGCCAGTCCTCGAGGTCCTTGATCAGGTCGGGGCCCACGCCGGTCTCGTCGACGAGCTCTTCGAGCGTGAAGCGGGACCCCTTGCCCGACTCGACGCTGGCGGCTCGACGGAGGGAGGCGGACTCGCCCCCCCGCTGTTGCCTCGCGCCAGCCGCGAGCTCCTGGCGGATCACCCGCAGCGGCAGGAACTCGTCCCGCTGCATCCGCAGGATCTTCCGCAGCCGCTCGACGTCGGCCTGGCTGTAGAGGCGATAGCCGCCGGGGGTGCGGCGCGGCGCGAGCAGCTTCTGATCCTCGAGGTAGCGGATCTTCGAGATCGAGATGTCCTCGAACTCGCGGCTGAGGATCTTCGTCACCGCCCCGATCGTGAGGGCCTTGCGGTTCGAGGGCGCG